>SKXS01000111.1 GCA_007128345.1 Spirochaetia bacterium | reverse complement strand
TGTTTGTGGAAATCGGGTTGGCCGTGAAGCGTGAGAGCCCCTTCAGCCCTACATGGTTGCTCGGGTATACCAACGGATCAATAGGCTACCTCCCTACAGCTGCCGCCATAGATGCAGGGGGATATGAAGCCGTCTCCTCCCGGTTCGACCGCCAGGGAGAAACACTGGTACGTAAAGAAGCCCTTAGACTGCTGAAGAAGCTTTAGCAGGCATAGAGAGAGGAGTATATCCATGGATGAATCACAATTGAGAGTACTAGTCATCGTCGCCCATCCGGATGATGCTGACCTGATGTTCGGCGGCACTGCCCTGCTTTACACGGCACTGGGACATGAGGTAACCTTCCTCTCCTGCACGAATGGGGATACGGGGCACCATGAAATCGGCGGGATCGAGCTGGCTAGTCGGCGGTACAGCGAAGCGCAGGCTGCCGCATCTATAGCCGGACTCAAGGAATACCGAATTCTTGACATTCACTCGGGAGAACTGGAGCCATCGGTACATAACCGCAAGGTGATTATTCGCACCATCAGGGAAGTTCGTCCTCACGTGATCTTTACGCACCGGCCGAATGACTACCATCCGGACCACCGCTATACATCACAGCTCGTGCAGGATGCTTCCTACATCGTAACTGTTCCGAACATGCTCTCCCTCACCCCTGCTTTAGACTATCTTCCCGTCATTTTCTACCTCTACGACCAGTTTTGCAAACCGTATCCCTTCACTGCCGATGTGGCAGTCGGCATAGATGAGGTAATTGAAGCCAAGCTCAGCATGATACATTGCCATGATTCACAGATGTATGAATGGCTGCCCTACAATCAGGGTAAGTTAAGTCAGGTACCTGATGATCCTGAAGAGAGACGTGAGTGGCTTCGAGACCAGCGGATGGGAAAGTTTTCCAATATTGCTGAAGAGTACCGGAACCTACTGGTCCGCCTGTATGGAGCAGAAAAAGGGAAGCGGTGGCGCTATGCAGAGGCCTTCGAAGCGTGCGAGTACGGCAGGGGATTCTCTCCTGAACAAATACATGAACTCTTTCCGTTCTTCCAGTAACGGGGCATAGAAAAGGAGAAATTATGAAATACACACCGATCACTCTGGCACACCCTGACGATCTGTTCGCTCAGCAGTACCGGGAAGCTGCAGACCGGGTCATGCTTGAAGCCGGTCTGGATCTATATCTTCGTCGCCGGAAGGCCAGGCCTGAGTTCCCCTTCTTTGATACAAAGTTCAATCCGAATACCGGTGAGGATTTCCCGGAATCGTCCTATGACAGGCTGACTGGCTGGTTTCTCGGCCGCGGGGCTGAGGCATGCGCAGCTCACCTCGATACGCTGGAAGACCTCTACAGCGATCCGCATCATCAACAAGCAGTGCGGCAGATGCTCACCGAACTCAGGGAGCACTACCTTGATGCGCTCATGACAGTCCTGGAAAGGTACGGAGGATCCTGCCCCTTCATCATGGACCGGTCATACCAGGCAGCTGATCCTTGGGAAGCTGAAACTGAGGCGAAGCATAAGCTCCTGACTGCGGGAACCATGTTTTGCGCCAAGGGACTGTTGGCGATTAAGGACCCCCGGGGAGTATTACTTGGGAAACGGCTTGTTCGGGACTATGTGGATGCGGCGTATGTAAACCGCTACGCCCCGCGGGGAAACGAGTATGAACCGGATATCCATGCACAGTCATCCTTTATGCTTGCTTTTGGAGCCATACCCCTCGTAATGGATGTTTCAGATGCCGAGGAGCAGACACAATGGGCGCAGCTGACCGCAGACATGCTCACCCATGTTATCGATACATTCTATGAACCTGAAACTGGAATTATGTATGACTATGTAGATTTCAGGACCGGGGTCCCGTTGAGCAAGTTCAATCCCGGGCACCTGAGCGAACTTGTGGGACTGGCGCTCCAGGCGGCAGATGCCGTAAGCAGCAGCGAAGCTGAGGTGAGCCCTCACATACATGCTGTCTTCAATCGAGCTTACACTGTGCTGCCTTCAGCCCTAGTGCGTACCTGGGAAGCAGGGTACTGTAACAAGCACCATGGCATCTATCAGTTTGTAGACATCACCAGCGGGACTCCCATCCAGACGGACCTCCCCTGGTGGAGCCTGCCTGAGACCATGCGCGCAGCCCTCCGGAGTGCGGTGGTAACGGATGATGTGCATGTGCGTACCCGGCTCCAGGAGATCTATGTCGTATGCAGCAATGATTACTTTTCATATTATATAAATCCGGCATACGGACTATTTCCCTTCCGTACACGGAGCGGCGAGAACGGCAGGGTGCTTGATTCCATGCCTGTGCTTCCCGAGGCTGATCCGCTGTACCATACAAACCTGGCATGGCTGGATGCCCGCAGGATGCTGGACAAAGTAGGGAGGTAGATTCATAGCATTTCATCACACAGAATACATGCCGGTCTACTTGGTAGTAGCCGCCTGCTGAGGATGCATGAGAAAATAAGAAATCTATTATTGACATCGGGTTTAAAGCTGGTATAATAATAATAACTTATATTGTTATTAAAAGGAGATGAGTATGATGAAAAAATGCATAGCAATCGCCTTGGTGCTGCTCCTGGCTTCCAGCATTCTCTTTGCTGCAGGGGGAAGAGAAGCTGATGCGAGGGTGACCCTTCGCTGGATGTGGCTGCCTGAGGCGATGGGAGATGTGGAAGGGGGAAACTTCCTTCGGGCTCTCCGTGAGGAATTTCCCGAGGTGCGGTTCCAATTAGAACCGGTGCTCTATTCTGCAATGACTGAACGGTTTCCTGTCATGATGGCTGCCGGTGATATGCCGGACCTGTTCATGACTAATGCCCAGAGCTACCTTCCCCAGCTGGTGGAGGCTCAGCTGATAGCACCCCTTGATGACGCCCTGGATACATATGGGCAGGATATCGTGGGCAATGCTCGAGACGGGCATCTGGCATTTGGAAACTACGGCGGTGTCCAGTACGCTATCCCCGGCAGTTACAGCCTTAAGTACTTTGCCCAGAACATCAGGATGGACTGGCTGGAAAATCTTGGGTTGGCTGTACCGGTAACCATGGATGAGTTCAGGGATGTGGCTCGAGCTTTTACGTTCCAGGACCCGAACCGCTCCGGAAGTAACGATACCTACGGTACCTCGTTTAGAACGAATATCAACTTCATCGACAGTTTTTTCCACGCATACGGGGTCGCGCCGAACCATCACCAGATTGGTATGTGGCAGGTCCGTGACGGCAAGCACACGTTTGACTGGGTGCAGCCTGAAATGAAGGAAGCCCTGCTGAATCTGGCGTCATGGTACGCCGAAGGAATTGTACATCCCGAGTCACTGACCATGGATTGGGCCGTATGGTGGAACGCCTATCTGCAGGATTCTGTGGGCATGTGGTACCACCAGCCGAGGAGACTCTCCGAGATGAACAACTCACTGTCCCGGGCAGGAGTCACTGACGCGCGGATGTGGCCCATTGCTCCCCCAAAGGGACCTGACGGACAGCAGGGATCTTCTAACGAAGGTATGCCCTGGGCAGTATTCGCAGGAAATCGCGGCAATGTGGACAAGGCTATAGAGGTCCTCAATTATACCTACACCCAGGACTTCTTCTTGGCAAGCAAAGGCGAGCTTGACTACGCGTTTGCTCCGAAGCCCGAGCTGAACGAGAAAGGATGGCCGGTATACTATACCTATGAAGAAGCACTTACTGATCC
>SKXS01000251.1 GCA_007128345.1 Spirochaetia bacterium | reverse complement strand
TGCGGTCATCTGCAGGGAAGCACCTCTACAGATTCCCTCAGGCATTCCCTATGGAATTGCTGATAACCCCAGGCTTCTCTTCTCCCGCTGCTGTGACCGCTTCTACGGCCATCCGTCATCCTCCCTGCGGGTTATCGGGGTGACGGGAACCAACGGCAAGAGCTCTGTGTGCTCCTATCTCTACACATTGATGAACTCTCTCGGGGTAAAGACGGGCATCATCAGCGGATACTGGACAGGTATTCCCGGTGATCTCGGAGTCAATACTGCCGGCCTTTCCACCCCGGAGGCTGCCATGCTCCACCGGGAACTTGCATCCATGCGGGACCAGGGGTGCGGTGCAGCGGTAGTGGAGGTCACCTCCCACGCCCTGGCATCTTTTCGTGTGGAAGATGTCTCCTTTGAGACGGCGGTGTTCACCGCCCTGGGGCGGGACCACCTGGATTACCACCGCACCATGGAGGAGTATCTGGAGACCAAGCTGCACTTGCTGGACCTTCTGAGGCCTGAAGGCAAGGCTGCTTACAGCAGTTCAAATGAGCATGCAGATCTGCTGGCAAAGAGGGCCCCTGGGGCAAAGGTCTATGGACGGGATGTGCAGGCTCTTCACGAACATGACGGGACATGGGCCCTTTCAGGTGAAGGGACCCAGGTTCGCTGCACCGTGGACTTCCGGGAGCCCTTCCAGCGTGAGAACCTCTTTCTGGCAGTGACAGCCGCCTGGGACCTGGTTTCGCTGCATGATGCCCTGGAGCTCACGGGGATGGAGCGTCTTCCGGGAAGATCCGAGGTGGTTGACACCCGACTGGGATGGGAGGCGGTGATCGACTACGCCCACAATCCCCAGGGATTTCAGGCAGTGCTCAGTTCGTACCCGCCTCCTTCAGGAAGGCAGGCTGCCCTTTTCGGTGCCGCCGGAGGCAGGGACCGGGGAAAACGAGCCTTTATGGGAAGAGCTGCTGATAATGCATGTGATATTATCATCCTCACTGAGGAGGACCCCTGCGACGAAGATCCAGATAACATATGTGCCGATCTGCTGGCGGGCATTACGGGTAAAGTCTTAGGCGAGACGCTGTTCATCATTCCTGATCGGATGGAGGCTCTGCGGTTTGCCGTCTCCCTCATGCAGCGGGGAGACCGCCTCTTTCTCCTCGGCAAGGGTCATGAGACAGCCGTCAGCCTGAAGGGCGGAGCAAAAAAACCCTGGAACGAACGCGGGAAGCTCATGGAAATCCTTGCAACAGCTGCGCAATAGCAGTACCATACCAGGTAATGAAACCCAGGATCATCCTTCTCTACGGAGGCGAATCGGTTGAGCACGAGATCTCCTGCCGGTCAGCAGTCTATATAGCACAGACACTGCTTGATGACGGATATGAGGTGGTGCCCATCGGCATTGATCACGGAGGCGTATGGCACCTCCAGGATCATGTGACGTGCGATATGTCCCGTGATGAAGCATCGGTTGTCTCCTGCATCCCCGGAAGGGGATTATCATGCGGCGGCCTATTTGTCGAAGGGGAGATCATCTTCCCCATGCTCCATGGGTCCTACGGCGAGGACGGCACCATCCAGGGGCTTCTGGAGATGCTTCCCTACCCCACAGCATCCGCGTCGGTATTTGCCAGCGCTTCGGGAATATCCAAGGCGCATACCAAGCTTGTAGCGCTTTCCGCAGGCATCCCCACGCCCCGACACCTCTGCATGAGGCGGGATGAACTGGATCTCTCCCGCATAGCCGCACTTGGATGGCCTTTATTCATCAAGCCCAACAGCTGCGGCTCCTCGGTGGGTATCTCCCAGGTTGATGAACCCCAGTATCTTGAGCAGGCATGCGAGCTCGCATTCCGATTTGATCCCTATCTGTTGGCCGAGGAGATGATTGCAGGCCGTGAAATCCAGTGCGCCTTTATCCACGACGGGGAGGAGCTCTTCATCTCTCCCTTCGGTGAAATCAGGACAGCCGGCGGGTTCTATTCCTACCAGACGAAATACACCCCCTCCGGTAAAGTGACCACACGCATACCCGCAGCCCTTCACGAAGCGCAGGAGACCGACCTCAAGCAGGCAGTGGAGAAGCTCGTGAAGATTATGCACCGTCCCCTCTTCGGCCGGGCTGATTTCTTCGTGAGAGATTCCGACGGTCGGGTCTTCTTCAACGAGATCAATACGATTCCCGGAATGACTGATATGAGCATGTTTCCCAAGCTCTGCGAGGCCGGCGGGCTTCCCATGCCTGAGGCGCTGCAGCGCATTTTCGCCGGTGCCGTGGAGGTCAGCAGGGAGAGCAGAAACCGACTGCTCTCCTATGGAGAGAAGTTGTGAATCCCGTCATATTCCATGTTGACATGGACGCCTTCTTTTCCTCTGTGGAGCAGCTCGACAACCCCTCGCTTGCCGGAAAGCCGGTCATCGTGGGCGGCCGGGTTGAAGAACGCGGGGTGGTCTCGGCCTGCTCCTATGAGGCGAGGGCCTTCGGGGTCCATTCTGCCATGCCGATGTTCCAGGCAAAAAAACTCTGTCCGATGGGTATATTTGTTCCCGGACGCATGAAGCGCTACCAGGAGGTCAGCCGGGAGGTGATGGCGATATTCCGGGAGTTCGCCCCTTCGGTGCAGCCCATCTCCATTGATGAAGCCTTCCTTGACATGACCGGTACCGGCCGCATCTACGGTACCCCGCAGGAAGCCGCCCTCGTGCTCAAACAGCGCGTAGAGGGTGAGATCGGCCTGAAGATGTCCGTGGGCATCGGCACATCGAAATATATCGCCAAGCTTGCTTCCGACTTCCGCAAGCCCGACGGGCTGTGGGAGGTGCCTCCCGGCGGTGAGACTGATTTCATCGACCAGTTTACCGTCAGGTCCCTGTGGGGCATTGGGGATAAGACCGCCGAGCGTCTCAGGCTGCTGGGGCTCACCGAACCGAAGCAGGTGCGCTCCCTCTCCCGGGAATCCCTCATGCGCACTATAGGACGCAGTCTCGGTTCCTTCCTGCATGACGTGTGCCGAGGTATCGACCCCGGCATATTTGCCTTACGCGAATCCTCCCAGTCCATCAGCTGCGAGGAGACCTTCTCCCGGGACATTTCCGACCCGTGGGAGGTTTCCTGCAGGCTGCTCTCACTAGCCCACCAGGTCATCTTCCGCTCTCTGGACGAGCAGGTACTGGGCAGGACGGTCTTCGTCAAGTACAAGCTCACCGACTTCCGGTCCTTTACCGCCCAGACTTCCCGGGAGACGCCTTTCATGTCGGCCGAGGAGATCCACTCCCAGGCACGGGAGCTGTTGAGAAGCCGCTGGAACGGGGATCCCCCGCTGCGTCTGGTGGGGGTGGGCATCAGTTCCCTCTCCCCTGCAGGGGAGCAGGTTCAGGGAGAGCTCTTCGAAGATCCCTACGGGAAGAAGCGTGCTGTGGAAGAGGCGGTCCACCGCCTCAAGCGCAGGGGTTCTTCCCTTGCGAAGGCAACTTCCCTGCTGGAACGCTATGACAAACGGCGTAAATGATGTACCATGCAGCATGGCCCTGCACGTGGTACTGGTAGCACCCGAGATTCCCCAGAACACCGGTAACATCGCACGAACCTGTGCGGCCACCGCGACAGTGCTCCACCTGGTCAAGCCCCTGGGTTTCTCAACCGATGACGCGAGTCTCAGGAGAGCCGGGCTTGACTACTGGAAGGATGCCCAGGTGATCTATCATGATACACTTGAGGAGTTCTTCTCCT
>SKXS01000179.1 GCA_007128345.1 Spirochaetia bacterium | reverse complement strand
TATGCCGCCAGGTCTGGGGGCCGATTCAAATATCGTAGGCCGGTATCCGAGACGGCAGAGGAAATATGCGCAGGAAAGACCTGCAGGTCCCGCACCGATTATGGCGACTTTTTTGCCGGCATTCGTATCGCTCAGGAGAGCCTCCGGAGTCTGGATGGTTACTTCCTGGTCAACCAGGAATCTCTTGACCGCCCGGACGGAGACTGATTCATCCATGGAAATACGCTGGCATTTGTCCTCACAAGTATGAAAACATACCCGGGCGGTAACTGCGGCAAAGGGATTCCGTTCACGGTGAAGCTTGAGTGCTTCAGCGTATCGCCCTTCTCCGACCAGAGAGACGAAACCGGGGACATCAACATGCGCAGGGCACGCGCTCTGGCAGGATGCCCGGACAAGACCGGCACATACGCCTGCCTCACAGTGGAAGTCCCGAATGTGCTCTTCGTACTCAGCTCGAAAGTGCCTGATGGTTGAAAGCACAGGATTGGGAGCTGTCTGTCCCAGGCCGCACAGCGCGGTCTCCCTGATATTATTCCCGAGATCGATAAGCGCCTCTATGTCTCCTTCCTTTCCTTCGCCGTCACAGATGCGTGTCAGGATTTCCAGCATTCGTTTTGTGCCCACCCTGCAGGGGACACATTTACCGCAGGATTCCTCCTGCACGAATTCAAGGAAGTACCTGGCGACATCCACCATACATGCGGTATCATCCATGACGATCATGCCCCCCGATCCCATAATGGAGCCAAGTTCTATGAGGGGATTGTAGTCAAGCGGAACATTGAGGTGCTGTTTGGGTATGCATCCTCCTGAGGGGCCGCCGATCTGGGCAGCTTTGAATTCTCTTCCGTTCTTTACGCCACCGCCGACATCAAAAACAATATCTCCCAGGGGAGTGCCGATAGGGACTTCCACTAACCCGGTGTTGTTCACCGATCCTGCAAGGGCAAACACCTTGGTCCCCTTGCTGTCTTCCGATCCGAATCGGGCGTACCATTCAGCTCCCTGGAAAATAATAGTGGCAACATTGGCATAGGTTTCCACATTATTGAGCAGGGTTGGTTTTCCCCATAGACCCTTAGCTGCCGGGAATGGAGGCCGAGGCCGCGGTTCTCCCCGTTTACCCTCTATGGAGTTTATGAGTGCGGTTTCCTCACCGCAGACGAAGGCACCAGATCCCATGCGGATTTCTAGGTCAAAGCAGAACCGTGTGCCGAGAATCCGTTTTCCTAGGAATCCCCATTCCCTCGCCTGCTCAATAGCTTTCTGCAGTCTCGCTATAGCGAGGGGGTATTCTGCCCGGACATACACGTATCCCTGGCTTGCCCCGACAGTGTACGCAGCAATCGCCATGCCTTCTATGATACTGTGGGGATCCCCCTCCAGCACGCTCCTGTCCATGAACGCGCCCGGGTCTCCTTCATCAGCATTGCACAGGACAAACTTCTCCTTGTCTTCCGCATCATGGGTAAATTTCCATTTAAGCCAGGTGGGAAACCCGGCACCTCCGCGGCCGCGGAGCCCTGAATGCTTCATAATGTCAATAATGGCTTCTGATGAGAGTTCTTCAAGGCTCTTGGCAAGACCTGCATACCCGTCAACGGCCAGATACTCTTCAATGGCAAGGGGATCAATATGCCCGCTGTTGCGCAGCACAATAAGCTCCTGCGGCGCAAAGAAGTTTGTATCCTTGTCGTTCTCTGCTGCTTTGCCTTCACTGTCTTTCTGGGCCAGTTCCTTCACAATGCTTCCGCCTGCCAGGTGTTCGTCTACTATCCGCTGCACTTCAAGTTTAGTAATCCCCTCGTACATGGTACCTTCAGGGGATACCCGGACAACAGGCCCCTTAGAGCAAGGTCCCATGCACCCGGTCTTCTTTACAGGTACGGACAGGCCCCGCTTCTTGAGCGCTTCTTCAAAGGCGCTGACAGTATCAAGTGAACCAGACGCAATGCATCCTCCGCCGGTACATACCAGTACTGCAGGTCCGCTCTTCTCCTTGAGAAACGCCTCCCTGCAGGATGCTGCAGTCTCCTTGAATGAATCTATGGACGGGATTCTCTTTCGCTTGCTCATACGTACTCCTCCTCAGATGCGGTGGCTGCTTCCTTGTCGCGGTACCCGTTGAGCAGATCATGTATCTTATCAGGACGGACACGCTGATGAACGGTATCGTCTATCATGACCACAGGTGCAAGGCTGCAGGCACCGAAGCAGCGGCCGACTTCGAGGGAGAAAAACCTGTCCCCCGTGGTGCTGCCTACCTCTATGTCGAGATCGCGGGAAATTGCCTCCAGCACCTGCTTTCCGCCCCGTACATAACATGCAGTTCCCATACAGACCCTGATGACATGTTTTCCCCTCGGAACAGTCGAAAAGAAGGAATAGAAGGTGACTACCCCGGATACTTCACTGTACGGCATATCCATCTTTTCACTGACGTGCTGCAATGCCTTTTCAGGAAGGTAGCCGAGGAGATTTTGGGTTTGCTGGAGCACAGGAATCAGCGCACCTCGGGTATCCCGGAAAGAAGCAATGATTGTATCAATAATCGGCAGTGCCTCTTCCACAGAGAGTTCATGTGTGCAGGAATTCAGCTCATCAGTCTTGGTCATGTCAGCCATGAAGCAATCTCCTTGAAAAACAATAGTGTTCACATCCGGCAACGGATGGTCTAAGAAACTTTTCTGAAGATACGGCACATAATCATATATGCCTGATGTTTCACCAGAAAAAACCAATTTCTCAGTATTTATTGTAGAATAGCATATTTTATGTGATTTTCAAGTACATTAATAAGAACTAAACAGAAAATAAAAGAAAAAAATCTATAACATGTGAAAATAGCATGATACATGTCTATTAAAACATCAATAAAGTAGCAAATATGCAAAAACACACCTATTAGGGTGTTTTTCCTGGAAGATAATGAGTTAGCTTGTTGGTATAATGGTTACAGGATATGGGTGAGGAACCGCTTTGTACGTTCTTGTGTGGGATTGGTAAAGAGCTCTGAAGGGGGATCTGCTTCGATAATTTCTCCCTCGTCCATGAATACCACCTTGTCAGCAGCTGCCCTGGCAAACCCCATTTCGTGGAATACGACCAGCATGGTCATGCCCTCACGAGGAAGTGCTACCCGAATAGCTGCTGGGTTACGATAAACCCGGCGGCAAAGCCGGTGAGTATGCCCGCAAGCACCTGCGGATAGGTGTGGCCGAGGAGGGTTTTGAGATCTTTGTGCTTGAATCCATGCTCGTAAATCTCTGATATCAGCTGCGCCATCTCATTGAGCAGTTCAGCATGCTTCCCTGCAGCCTGCCTGATACCTACGGCATCGTAGATGACAACAATGGAGAAAACCAGCGTTATAGCAAACAGTGTGCTTCCCACGCCGTGAATTAAACCAATGCTTGTTGCCAGGGCAACCACCGTTGCCGTATGGGATGACGGCATACCGCCTGTGCTAGTTGCGACACGCAGGTTCAGTTTCCGTTCAAAGACGAGTATAACGATAATCTTGAGCAGCTGCGCAGCAATGAATCCACTGAATGCTGATACCAGCGGTATGTTCTGCAGTACAATATCCATGGTGCTGTAGTATATCCTATTGAACCCGTCGATGTAAATCTATTATAACCAAAACATGGGGCGTAAAGATCACCTGCTTCAGACTTTTCTCTATGCGGTATCATTCCTGGGGCAGACTGCCATTTCTGTAGTGAATCTTGGTATGGTATTCTTTCTGAAGAATACCCTCGGTCTTCGAGCGGAACTGGTGGGCATCTTTGCTGCAAGCTGTTCGGTGACCTACTGCATCAGCCTGATCTTAGGCAAGCATATCGTAACCTCACTCAAGCCCCTCCATGCATTGGGTATATCAACAGCGGGCATGATTGCCTGCACCGCAGGCATCGTCCTTCTGGAGCATCCGGCAGCTGCATTAGTGCTCTACCTGTGCTTCGGCTTCTTCATGGCCCTCTTCTGGCCGCCTATCATGGGATGGATTTCCCGGGGGAGGGAAAGCCGGGACCTCGGCAGAAGCATATCCCGTTTCAATGTCTCCTGGGGCATAGGCATCATCGTCGGTCCATATGTGGCAGGACTAATTTCAGAAGTCAGTCCCGCCCGGGCGCTCTGGGCTGCTGCAGGCATCTTTGCATTCGTCTGCGTCATAGCAGCCATCGCCAGTACATTCATTGCTGATGTGCGCACAGCGCCTTCACGGAAGACTCTGAAGCGCACCTCAATACCAGCTGATGCGAGCACGCCGCTGCGTTATCTCTGCTGGGTGGGACTCTTTACCGGATACTTCATCTTTGGAATCAGCATGAATGTATTTCCCATGTTTGCCCTGGACGTACTCGCGTACCCTGAAAGCAGAATCGGATTTCTCCTATTCCTCAGGGGGGTTACTTCGGCCTTTGGTTTCTACCTTCTCGGAAAAACCCATTACTGGCACGGAAGCGTACGCTCGATATTTACATTACAGGCGATTACCTCACTGCTCGGTATATTCCTGGCGCTTTCGCTGGGCTATGCGGGGCTAATCGTTTTTATGCTGATCTTTGGACTGTGCTTCTCGCATTTATACAGTTTCTCTATTTATCACGGAGTGTCCGGAAGTGTGGACAGAGAGTTCCGAATGGCCCTGCATGAAGCTGTGCTGACATCGGGTATATTCCTCGGATCATCCCTGGGTGGAGTACTCTATGCGCAGGCAGGGTTTCAATGGACAATGGTTCTCAGTGCAGCAGTAGGATTCCTTGGGCTGTGTATACAGGTTGCTTTGTACCGCAGCAGGATTAAAACAGATACGGCACTATGACGGCAGTAAAAGGAGTACGGCAGGGATGATTCTCCCTGCCGTGCAGATTGGGCTACTCCCGTTCATTAATCGGGGGAACGACTCGTACCGCAGGCCCCATATAGAGCTGCCTGGGCCTTCCAATACGCTCGAAGGGATCGTGATGCCATTCGAGCCAGTGTGCTATCCAGCCGGGCAGCCTGCCGAGGGCGAACATCACGGTGTACATGTTTGTCGGAATTCCCATGGCGCGGAATATGATTCCCGTATAGAAGTCAACATTAGGATAGAGGTTTTTCTCCTTGAAGTAGTCGTCTTCCAGAGCTACCCCTTCCAGTTCCTCAGCGATATCAAGGAGGGGATCGCTTGTGCCCATTGCACTCAGGACCTCTTCGCAGGTCTTTTTTGCGATCATTGCCCGGGGGTCGTAGGTCTTGTAGACCCGATGCCCGAAGCCCATAAGCCGGAAAGGATCATTCTTGTCCTTGGCACGTTCTATCACCTTAGAAAGATTTTCACCGCTGTTGTGTATCTGTTCAAGCATATCTATAACTGCCTGATTTGCACCTCCATGCCTGGGTCCCCAGAGTGCACAGATTCCGGCGGATATTGCAGCATAAAGGTTCGCTTCAGAGCTTCCTACAAGACGGACCGCAGTAGTAGAGCAGTTCTGCTCATGGTCAGCATGCAGGATAAGCAGCTTGTTCATAGCTTTCACGTGTATAGGATTCGGCTCGTACGGAACAACGGGGGAGGAGAACATCATATTGAGGAAATTTGCGCAGTATGAGTAGGTATGGCTTGGATTGACAAAATCAAATCCCTTCATCTTCCTGTAGGAGAAGGCGGCGATAGTTCTCAGCTTTGACATCAGCCGGGTAACCGTCAGGTCAATTTGGAGCTCAGGATCTTCCTCCAGGTCAATCTGGTAGAATGCCGATAACGAGACAACCATGGCTGCGAGGATTGACATGGGGTGCGAGTTCTCCGGATACCGCCTGAAAAATGACTGCATATCCGCATGGAGCAGCGAGTGTCGATTGAGCAGCTGGGAATAACGTTCCCGCTCCTTTTTGTTGGGCAAGTATCCGTGGATTAAAAGATATGCTACTTCAATGAAGTCGCAGTGTTCTACCAGATCTTCTATTGCATACCCGCGGTATCTAAGGATGCCCTTTTCGCCGTCGAGGTAGCATATCTGGCTTTGACATGAGCCCGTATTGCCGAACCCGGGATCATAGGTGATCAGTCCAGTCTGCTGACGAAGCGCTCGGATATCCAGTGCCTGATTTTCCATCGTATCCGTAAGGATGGGAAGATCAACCGACTTCTTGCCGTCAATAAATACTTCTGCTTTTTTCACAATAGCACCTCCAAAAGTACAGATTATCACAAAAGCATGAGATGAGAGATAATTTCGCGGCATATGTGCCGTTAATACACAAGACTATTCATTTCTGGAAACATTATATCATGATGTGCCAGGAGAATCCTCGGAGAATACATCGGTGCTTGACAGGCTGTCCAATGCAAGAATGAGTGCCTGGGTGCCGCTTTTTCCGTGACCGTGGGAACGCAGGGCGATATAGAGCTGGTGGACCAGCGAAAGGCCCGGCAGACTGAGATTCATACGTTTAGCTTCTTCCAGCGCAATACCCATGTCCTTAATAAAATGATCAACGGAAAACCCTGGATGAAAGTCATACCGCATGATCCGGGGAGCCAGGTTGTTAAGACTCCAGCAGCTGGCTGCTCCAGTGCTGATAGTCTGCACCATCCGGTCCACTGGAACTCCGGCCTTGTAGCTGTACAGCAGCGCCTCGCACATGCCTATCATAGTACCAGCAATGGTGATCTGATTGCACATCTTGGTGTGCTGGCCTGAACCAGCCTTGCCCATATACGCTATGTGTTTGCCCATGCATGAGAACAGGGGATTCACAGCATCAAACGCATCCTTGTCCCCGCCGGCCATGATCGTAAGTTTACCCTCTCTGGCTCCGACGTCTCCCCCGGAAACCGGCGCATCAATTGAAGAGAAACCAAGCTCTTTAGCTTTATGGTATATCTCAACAGCCAGTGACGGCTGAGTCGTAGTCATGTCAACGAGGTATGCGCCTGCTTTAGCCCCCGACAGTACGCCCTGTTCAGAAAAGTAAACTTCTTCGACATCGCCAGGAGAACCAACAATGGTACATACCACATCGGCTCCAGACGCAGCCTCCTGAGGGGACGAAGCCTCCCTTGCACCATGCTGTATGAGATCGGCCGCCTTCTCCATGGTACGGTTGTATACAGTCACCGGATAGCCGGCCTCAAGCAGGTGACGGCACATCCAGCGTCCCATTACACCGGTGCCGATCCAGCCTACATGCATCTTTGCACCCATGTGATGCCTCCTTGCTGATGTATATCATATCAAAATGGCACCTCTGTGTATATCACTTTTTTTTCTTATGCACACCAGACGGGGACGGAGGAGAAATGGAGAAATTGGAAGAATTCGTAATGCGCAGATGGGGGTGCACGGTATCAGCTTTACGCATCCATAAAAGGGGTTGACAGTACGAAATATTAATATAAATATATGTACATATATGCATATTTAGGAGCGTAGTCATGCATGAATACATACCTGTGGATGAGGAAATAATTGATCTTGCCGCATTCCTGAAAACATTTGGAGATCCTACACGGCTGAGAATACTTTTTCTGCTGCTTGATGGAGAGCAGAATGTACATGATATTTCCACAGCCCTGGAGCTCCAGCAGCCGACCATCAGTCATCAGTTGAAAATACTCCGGCACCTGAGACTTGTCAGATACCGGAAGGAGGGAAGGAGTGTGTGGTACAGCCTCAATGACGAACACATTGCGAAAATTCTTACTATTGGGATGGAGCACATCCAGGAGCCCTCATGATTGAACTGGCATGGAATTGGATGCATGCGGTGTACCACCTCTTCCTTGATATGTCGCCCTACCTGGTCCTCGGCATGGCAGTAACCGGTTTGCTCTCTGTTGTGCTTAAGCCTGAGTTCATCGTACGCTTCATAGGCAGCAGTTCTCTCTCCTCTATTGTGAAAGCATCCCTGTTCGGAGTTCCCCTGCCTTTATGCTCATGCGGGGTACTGCCTACCGCGGTATTTCTGAAGGATTCGGGGGCCTCAAAGCCTGCAGTACACTCATTCCTCATTTCCACTCCGCAGACGGGTGCCGACAGCATTATTGCCACCTACGGAATGCTTGGGCCGGTTATGGCGGTATACAGGCCGGTCACTGCCTTCCTCTTGGGTATTTTGGGCGGTATATCAGCTAAACTCACAAGCTCAAAAGTTTCAGAGCGCAGACAGCCCTCAGTACAGTATGCAGGGAATCTTCCCCACAGCGGAAAGAGAACATTCAGCCAGTCTATAAAAGCGGCCCTGCGTTATGGATTTGTTGATTTCACCCAAGATATCGGGACTCAGTTTGTCATCGGTGTGTGCATAGCTGGTGCAATCACTATCCTCGTACCTGATGACTACTTTGCGTCCACAGTATTCGGACAGGGCATAGGCGGCATGTTCCTTATGGTGCTTATTGGGGTGCCCATGTATATATGCTCTACTTCTAGCATACCTATCGCCCTCGCGCTTATGGATAAGGGGATCAGTCCCGGGGCTGCCCTGGTTTTTTTGGCGGCAGGGTCGGCTACCAATGCGGCTACCCTGTCTGTGCTGCTGAAGAAAATTGGTCTGCGTGAAACGATGAGCTACCTGGTCACTTTAATTGCAGGAAGCGTTCTTTTCGGACTCCTGCTCGATTGGGGTCTTTCTCTGCCGGGTACAGGAACGATCATCTTGTCAGCTCCCGGCCAGGCCAGCGACCTGCTGCCGGCCTGGATCACAGCTGGATCCGGTCTGCTCCTTGCTGCGCTGCTGGTGTATGCGTGGTTACCGAAGAGTAAAAAAACTGTCAGCAAGTGAAGATCCCTGCCTGCGGAGACTGATTGCAAAGGATGAGTGCCCGCTATGATTCGTAGCCCCGCCATTTATAGGGTTTCTTCCTGAGTACGAGATTGTGGGCTTTCAGCCTGATTCCGTTGATGCTGATGAATCCCTTGCAGTCCATCGGGTTGTATCCTCCCTCGACTTCCATGCTGGAAAGGTCCTGATTGTACAAAGAGGTAGGAGAGGTCCTTCCCTCCATGATCACGTTCCCCTTGTACAGTGCCAACCGTACGGTTCCCGTGATATCCTCCTGGCTCTTGTTGAACGCACTCATAAGGAAGTCCATTTCCGGAGAGAACCACAGCCCGTTGTAGATAAGTTCGGAGAATTTCGGAGTGAGCATGTCTCGCAGGTGCATAACCTCCTTGTCCATTGCTATGCCTTCAAGGTCCCGATGAGCCTGCCAGAGAATGGTGCCGCCCGGTGTCTCGTAGATGCCCCGTGACTTGATCCCGATATACCGGTTTTCCACCATGTCAACACGCCCGATTGCATGGAGTGAACCCACCTCATTCAGGTAGAGGAAGAGCTCCAGAGGGTCTGTATGCTCGCTCCCATCGTCCAGATTAGTCACCCGGACAGGTATTCCATCTGCAAACTCAATTTCAAGGTGCGCCTCACTATCCGGTGCATCTTTGGGGGAACGGGTATGGGAGAATACTTCATCGGGGCACCTGAGTGAAGGATCCTCAAGAATTCCCGCTTCATGGCTGATGTGCAGCAGGTTTTCATCCTCACTGTAGGGTTTCTTTATCGATGCCTTGACCTGGATGCCATGTTGCTGCGCATAGGCGAGCAGATCTGAACGCCCCTTGAAGGCAGACAGGAACTCCTGATCTTTCCAGGGAGCAACAATCTGCACATTGGGAAGCAGGGCAAAGTACGCAAATTCAAAGCGAACCTGGTCGTTTCCTTTTCCTGTTGACCCATGGGAGACATAGACGGTGTCTTCCTGCATAGCCAAATCTATCTGACGCTTAGCTATGAGCGGCCGTGCTATCGAGGTTCCCAGGAGGTAGCGTCCTTCGTAGAGTGCATTACCCTGCATGGCAGGGAATATGTAATCTGTTACGAATTCTTCCCGCAGATCCTCTACGTAGACTTTTTTAGCCCCCGTAGCGTACGCTTTATTCTCTATTTCGCTGAAGTCCTCATTCTGTCCGACATTGGCAACGTAGGCAATCACGTCAAAACCCTTGGCATCCAGCCATTTCAGGATGACTGAGGTATCAAGTCCTCCGCTGTAGGCGAGGATAATCTTTTTCCGTTCCATAGTGCACCTTCCTCTCTAGTTTCTTGTGTTATTGCATAAACATAGAAAAAAATCAATAATAATCGTATAAATATACATTATAATGCATACGATAAATTCTGACAATAATGATGAGCTGCTGTGTTTTTATGTTCGTTATTTGCTGCTTTCTTATGATAATCTGTAACAGGGGTGCTGATTGCGGTCATCATCATATATGCTGTGAACCACAATAGACACAACAGGAGGGCAAGAAAACTCTTGCCCTCTCAGGAAGGATTAACACATGAGTGCATGTGCGTAAGGGAGCTGGGCACTCAGCTTCCCTCACAGGATTACGTAAGGGGCCTTTTTCACACCTGCATCTCTACATACTAATACAATTATACAGCCTATTCGTTACATTAGAACCGCAATCCGCCGCTCACCATGAACCTCGGGCCGTAGGGGTATGCGCCAAACTGCACTTCCTCATCTGGAGGATCAATCAGCAGCTGCGCAGGCATGGTCATGGCAAAGTTGAGATCGAGTGCCAATGCCTTTGCGCCAATCCCGAACGCTATTTCACCGTCATCAGGATTGTATCCACTGAATGCATCTGCAAGTTCACCGGGAAGCGGCTGGCTGTATCCCAGTCTGGCACTAGCAGTTATGGCATTGCCCAGACGGAGCCCGACTTCTGTTCCGGCGCTGAAGACCCGCATATCATCATCACCGAGGTTCTTCAGATCCGCTGCCAGCATGATGTTCAGCAGTCCTCTCCTTCGGGCAGTCTTCTGGCTGAAGGGTTCAAATGCAACACCAACATTGGCGGTCTGAAGGGCGCTTCCAAGAACTCCCTCGTATCCGTCGCCGTCGGCACCTTCGAGGATGTCCAGCAGCTTATCAATATATATACCTGCCGATAAACTTCCCAGGGTGACCAGGGCGCCGGCTCCTACTTCAATCTTGTTTTCAGCTTCCAGCGTATCGGAAAACCCCTCAAAAAGGAGCAGTGAAAAGAAATCACTGTCGGTCATGCCTAAGGTATTCTCCGCTAAAGTGGTTTTGTGGTCCTTGAAAAGCCTGACATTTCCGCCGACAGCAAGGGGTCCCAGGTTGATGCCCATACCTGCAGCAAGCCCCAGCTTCTGCTCGACTTCCATGACAAAGTTTCCTGATTCCTCATCAAAGGAGATCGGGTACAGGTGGCGGTCAATAAGGGCGCCGACTGCCCAGCCGCGTTCAGCATAGATTGCCCGTGGGATAAACGTAAATCGGTCCAAGACATCTTCTATAGGTATTTCTTCTTCCTCAAGGAGTTTATCCATACCTTCAGGAGTAAACTCCATGAGGAAAGATGTACCGAGAATGAAATCCGAATACCTCAGGTAAGCGAGCCCTGCCGGGTTGTAGAAGAGTGCGTTGCCGTCATCAACTACAGCGGTGAACGCATTGCCCAGCGCCATCATCCGGGCATCCTGAGCATATACTTCCCTCCTATAATTATTACTTGTATCTGTCGCGAAGAGTACTCCTCCGGCAAGAAATGCTGCAAGTGCAATAAGCAACACTTTTTTCATAATATAAATCCTCCTCGTAGTATCCATTTCCTGTACGTATGCCAGGCATATGTATCTATTAATACAACTACAGTGTAGACCGAATGTTACGAATATAAAAGAAAATTTTTTACGCTTCAGAACAGATTTTCTGCAAACAGTCTTCTTTTGGATTACAAGCGTACGCCGCCTGATATAACCACACGTGAACCGGATGCCAATGTGCCGAAATCGGGGTCATTGAAATCAAACCCGCCCTGCATCACATCCTGGAGGAATCTGACGGGCAGAGAAAGGGAGAGGTGTAAGTCACTGACCATAAATTTCATCCCCGCACCGATATGAACTTCTCCCCCTGCAGGATCTAGGGAAGTGAATGCCTCCGTCAGCGTACTGCCGGGGACAGGGTGGGTGTACCCGCCCCGCAAATCCAGGGTGATGACTCTCGTGAAATGGAGACCAGCTTCAGTTCCAAAACTTAAAAACCTGCGGTCATCATCACCTGCACGGTGGAGGTCAGCGGAAATAACGAAATGGCGGACATGGTGAGATGCCTCCCGCTTGGGATTGAAAAAGTCATACGACATGCCGATGCTTGCGGTCTGTGTCATTCGGTCTATCCGCTCCTGGAAGCTCATAGATTCTCCAGTGTAGATTGAATCGACGTATATGCCGGTGGTCAGTCCGCCGGTAACTGTCATGATGCCTACTCCGGCTTGTATTACCGGTGCTGTTTCGGGTATCACCAGTGATTCTGGCCGGATACGGGACGTGCCGTCCAGAAAACTGCCTGTACCCGCTACCTGCTTGATATAATCGCTTGTGGAAAATTCTGCTGCAGATTCATCGCTTCGCACGTGCCGAAGGTTGAAGCCGAAAGAAAAGTCTCCCAATGCAGCAGCAAGACCACCGGCAATTGTCGACCTGGTAACCTGGGAGAATGGGATTGAAGATTCCTGAAGAGATGCTGTCTCAGGCGGGACGATGGCAACTTCATGCGTAAATGATACTCCCCAGAATCTGCCGGCAGCAGAGGCCTGGAGGATATTGGACATACGGTTGAAAAAGAGGGTGAAGGGATCGGGCTGTTCTCCTTCAGCAACGGCCAGGAAGTCGTTCATACCGGCATGGTTAAAATCCACATAGGTGCTGTTTCCGATCTGCACATCAGGTCTGGACAGGTAAGCAAGCCCGGCAGGATTGAAGTAGAGCGCATGCACGCTGTCACCGGCTGCGGTGAAGGCACCTCCCATAGCTGCAAGCCGGGCATCCCGTGTAAAAAACTCATCGCGCAGGTCCATTGATTCGTCAGACAGCAGCGGGAACAATGAAAAGCACATGAGCAAGGCGCCTATGAGCGCGCCTGCGGTAAAGCGGTATTTCAGCAAGAATATTCTCCAACTCCGGCTTCGTGATCGGCTCATTCCAGCAGGATGACAGTAGTATATATACAACTATAAAGTAACACAAGAGTTACATATTAAGTTTGAGCTCAGCACGTATTGCTCAGCCGTATCCTGCAGTCAACTGATACTGCCCCATGTGCGGATACCATTACAGGATTAATATCCATCTCACAAATCTCGGGAATACATGATACCAGAGAGCTCACGTTTACCATGATATCGATAAGTCCATCCCTGTCTAATCCGGGCTGACCCCGCACACCTTGAATAATTGGCCAGCTTCTCAGGCGTCTGAGCATAGCCTCTGCTTCGCTGTGCTGTACCGGGACCAGCTCACTGGCAGTGTCCTTGAGCGTTTCCACAAATACGCCACCAAGTCCAGCCATGAGCATATGCCCGAACTGATCGTCCCGGGAGACTCCGCAGAAAAATTCCATGCCTTCGGCCATCTCCTGGATCAGCATACCGGTAATTCCTGGGATAGCCAGTAT
>SKXS01000280.1 GCA_007128345.1 Spirochaetia bacterium | reverse complement strand
TCATCTCGCCTGAATGGTGATCATTCATGGACAGCCTCCTTCTATGATGCAATGATCCATGCTGATTTTATTGTATCGATATTTGAAAGGAAAGCAAAGGTGAAAGTGTCACAATATATTAATCCTCAATAACCCAGCAATCCGAAGATAGACAAGCTCCGGTGTCCTTGAGAACACCGGAGCTTACAGCTATGCGCTTAGAGTATACTACTTCTTATATATAGGTCTTGCCTGGTAGGTGGTATGCAGCAGCTCGTGGGATTTCCCGCTCAGCGGTGAGCCGAGGAACTCATCGTAGAGCTGCTTCACCTGGGGGTTATGGTGGGAGCACCTGATAGCACTCTTCGCATCATCTGAGTAGATGCCTTCAATCCGCTTCTGTCGCACCTCATCTGTGGTGACATACGGCTGGCCGCCTCCGGCAATACATCCGCCCCTGCATGCCATGACCTCGATGAAGTGATAGGGAGGTTCCGCTCCTGCTTTCTTGGCTTCCCTGATTTCATCAAGTATGGTGCTCACGTTGACCATGCCATGGGCAACTGCTACTTTGATTTCCTTATCCTTGATGTTCACCGATCCTCTCCGTACGCCTTCCATTCCGCGGACTGACGTAACATCCAGGTCATCGAGCTCATCTCCGGTTACCAGGTTATAAGCCGTTCTGATGGCAGCTTCCATGACTCCGCCCGTGTTGCCGAAGATAGTTCCGGCTCCGCTGTAGGATCCGATGGGACTGTCCGCATCTTCTTCAGGAAGATGAGCAAAGTCGATACCCGACGATCGGATAAGCCGGCTCAGCTCCCGGGTAGTCAGCACCAGATCCACATCACGGTGACCTGACGAGAACATATTGTCATCACGTTCCTTTTCGAATTTCTTAGCTGTACACGGCATGATCGCCACCGAGTAGATGTGTTCGGGATCGATGCCCATATTCTGGGCATAATAGGTCTTCGTCAGTGAACCTTGCATCATCATGGGTGACTTCGCCGTGGAAAAATGTGGAATCATATCCGGATAGTATTTCTCCATATAGTCGGTCCATGCAGGACAGCAGCTGGTAATCTGGGGAAGCACCCCGTCATCCGAGGTCAGCCTATGAACCAGTTCGCTCCCCTCCTCCATGATGGTCACATCGGCAGAAAAGTTTGTGTCGAACACTGCATCAGCACCGAGCCTCCGCAGAGCCGCATAGGTCTTGCCCGTACATACGGTTCCCGGCGGTATGTCAAAGGACTCCCCAATAGCTACACGTACAGCAGGGGCAATCTGCACAACTACATGGTATTTCTCATCCCGGACGGCATCCAGGAAGGTCCGTGTCTGATCCCGCTCGAATATTGCTCCGACGGGACAATGCGCTGAGCACTGGCCGCACTTGATGCAGGGGCTATCGTTCAGCTCCAAATCTCCAGCAGGTGCAATGACTGTATGTTCGCCCCTTCCTACAAATTCCAGTGCCCATACGCCCTGCAGTGACTGACATACATTGGCACACCGTCCGCAGCTGATGCACTTCTCCCGATGGAGCACGATTGACGGAGTTGATTCATCATGAGGCAGGTCCCGGAGCCTGACTTCGTAGGGCTGCTCACGCACACCAAAATCTGCCGCCAGCTCCTGGAGTTCGCAGGTGCCGTTTCTGCCGCAGACCAGGCATGAATTTGGATGGGTAGACATAATAAGTTCAATAACAGTCTTACGGACCTGGAAGAGTTCCGGATCATGAGTTATGATGCCCATCCCCTCAGTTACGGGGGTTGCACAGGCCCTGACCATTTTCGGTGAATTCTCAAGCCTCACGACGCAGATACCGCAGGCCGCCCACGCGTGGAGGTCCGGATGGTAACAGAGGGTCGGGATATTCACATTCATTTTCTTGGCAGCCTCAAGTACTGTATAGTCTTCTGGCACCTTTATAGGCTGTCCGTTTATCTTGATGGTGACGGTTTTCACTTCGATCCTCCTTATCATCCCACGTATATAGCGTCAAATTTGCATGTTTCGTAGCAGATACCGCACTTAACGCATAAGTCCTGATCAATGCGGTGAATCTTTCTACGCTCACCTGTTATTGCGGCAACCGGGCACTTCCGTGCACATGCCGCACACCCAATGCACTTGTCAGCAAGGATGTAGTAGGAGATGAGCTCCTTGCACTTCCCGGATGGACACTTCTTATCCTTGATGTGCGCGTGGTACTCCTTTTCAAAGTACCGCAGCGTCGACAGGATCGGGTTCGGAGCCGTCTGTCCGAGGCCGCACAAGGAGGCCTTGGTCATGGCATGCCCGACAGAGCGCATCTTATCAATATCATCCATCTCGCCCTTGCCCTTGGTGATCCTGTCGAGGATATTATAGAGCGTCCTGCCTCCCACCCGGCAGGGTGAGCACTTGCCGCAGGACTCATCGACCGTGAATCCGAGGTAGAACTTCGTAACATCCACAATGCAGTCATCCTCGTCCATGACGATCATGCCTCCGGATCCCATCATGGAGCCAAGTTCCTGGAGATGGAAGTAGTCAATGGGGGTATCAAGGTATTCCTTGGTGATCACACCTCCGGAGGGCCCTCCGGTCTGTACGGCCTTGAATTCTTTGTCATTGGCAATCCCGCCGCCGATATCAAAGATGATCTCTCTCAAGGTAGTGCCCATGGGAACTTCGACAAGTCCTGAATTCCTGATTTTTCCTGTGAGGGCAAATACCTTGGTTCCCTTGGAATCTTCAGTGCCGATCTTGGCAAACCATTCGCCGCCGCGCAGTATGATAACCGGAATGTTCGCCCAGGTCTCTACATTGTTGATCACCGTCGGCTGGTCCCACAGTCCCTTTACAGCAGGAAACGGCGGACGGGGTTTCGGCATGCCGCGGTTGCCCTCCAGTGAAGTAAGGAGCGCAGTCTCTTCACCGCAGACAAATGCTCCGGCTCCGAGACGGATATCCACGTCAAAGCTGAATCCGCTGTCCAGGATATTCTCCCCAAGCAGACCGTACTCCCGGGCTTGCTCCATGGCCAGCTTCAGCCGGTTGATCGCCAGAGGATACTCCGCCCTGATGTAGATATAGCCCTTGTTCGCGCCGGTGGTATATCCTGCGATGGTCATGGCCTCAAGCACCGAGTGCGGATCACCCTCCAAGGTGCTGCGGTCCATGTACGCCCCGGGATCTCCCTCGTCGGCATTGCAGACCACATACTTCACTGGATCATCAATATCCTTTGTGAACTTCCACTTCAGCCAGGTAGGGAATCCGGCTCCGCCGCGTCCCTTAAGACCGGATACCTTCAGTTCGCTGATAATATCATCCGGAGTCATCTCAAAGAGGACTTTCTCCAGAGCAGCATACCCTTCCCGAGCAATGTACTCATTGATGTCTTCCGGATTGATAAATCCGCAGTTCCTCAGGACAATCCTGAACTGTTTCTGATAAAACTGAATATCTTCGACTTTAGCGTGCTTCTTGCTGTTGTCCTTATTGTAGAGCAGCCGTTTGACTTCCCGTCCCTTGACCACATGCTCCTTGATGATCTCTTCGGCATCCTCAGGCTTTACCTGGACGTAAAAAGAGTCCTCTGGCAGGATCTTCACGATCGGTCCCTGTTCGCAGAAGCCGAAACAGCCGGTTTTCACGATCTGTACGGTCTCAGAGACCCCTTCGGTCTGTGAAGCATGGATCAGATTCTGGTAGATTGCGTCAGCCTTCGCGGATTCGCACCCGGTGCCTCCGCATACCAGGATATAGTTCGTAACAGCCATTTACCTGCCTCCCCCCCCAATGATATCAGCTGCCGGACGGTCAAATATATGATCGTTCACCAGCCGCTTATTGACAATATGCTCACGCACAATAGCCTGCGCCGTCTCCGGGTCCACCTTGCCGTAGATCACTGTCGGCATGCCGGTACATGTTACTTCGATGGTAGGCTCCACGTAGCATAATCCCATGCAGCCGGTCTGAGTGACCGAGACATCCGTGAGGTTATAGGTATCAAGCTCCTTGATGAATGCATTCAGGGTATCTTTTGCCCCGGCAGCTATTCCGCAGGTCCCCATACCTACAACGATATAAGCCTGCTTGTCCGAGATATCACGCCTGCTCAGTTCCTTGGTTTTCTCTTCCCGCAGGGCTCTCAGCTGTTCCAATGTCATTTTTGCCATGTGAGGTCTCCTCCTCAGTTATGATCGTTTCTCTTCGTTATGCTGGGTGAGCGATGCTTCCAGGGAAGCAATATATGCATGCACCAGCGCCAGTGCTCCCGCATCCTCAAGTCCCCCCGCTGCTTCAGACAGCTCGGAACGGACAATCCGGTAGCACCCATGAGCTTCGCCTGTACTCAAGCTCCTGCAAATTTCCATCTCGTGGGGCCCTGGGTAGTTCAGCGCGGATACCCAGGTCGACACGACATCGCCGACAGGCGGTGTATCAACATGGTCCAGAGGAAAGGTACACCGGATGGTAGTCCCCTCCTGAGGGACGGAGGTGATGTCGCACATCCCCCCGGTGGTCTCAGCATGCTGCAGCATGAAGGGGATGCCCAGGCCCACCTTTCGATGATCATGCTTTCCCGGTGAGGTGGTAAAGGGGTCCTTTGCCGCCTCAAGCGCTTCAGGGCTCATACCGCATCCGTTATCATGTACAGTCACTTCCAGCATGTCCTCAGTCTCCTGCAAATCCACCTTAACTGATGCAGCGCCCGCCTCAATGGAGTTCTGCACGGCATCAAGCAGGTAATCGCAGATGTTTGCATGCATGTCTGCAGCTCTACTGGTACTTGGCAATGATGCCGGGCAGCTGGTCCTTGGTCACCTTGCCGTATACCTCATCGTCAATCACCAGTACCGGAGCCAGCCCGCAGCATCCAACGCACCGGACAGGTTCAATGGAAAAGAGTCCGTCTTCAGTCACTTCATGTTCAGCAATGCCCAGGACGTTCTCAAGTTCCTCAATAAGCCCGTCCGCTCCCTTGAGGTAGCATGCGGTCCCCAGGCATACCTGTATGTTGAATTTCCCGGGTTTCTTCAGCTTGAAATAATGATAGAAGGTAAGCACTCCGTAAATTTTCGCAAGAGGGACATCCGTCATCTGCGCAACAATGTCGGCGGCTTCACGGGGTACGTACTTGAACTCCTGCTGAACCTTATGTAGAATCATGATGAGGTTACCCTCTTTGTGCTTCCATTCGTTGATGTACGCTTTGAGCTCATCAGAGAATGCAATTGTGTCTTTCTGCTCAGCCATACAACCTCCCAAAGGTTAATAATCGAACCAATAGTACAATAATTGGGTAATTTATTCAATAATTATGTATCGATAATTCTTTTATTTTTTTATATTGATTTTTTTAATGCCTTATAGTAGTATTTATGTGATAACTTTCACGTATTCGGAGGATATAAATTTTTATGCACAAAGATATGATCCTACGACTTACTAAATATTACCGCATACTCCATAAATTGAAAACCCTCGGCCTTGAACGTGTATTTGCAAACAACCTAGGCGATGCCGTCGGAGTCAACGCGGCGGTGGTGCGCAAGGACTTCTCACTGCTGAACATCATGGGGCAGAAACGGGGAGGATATGAAATTGAGAATCTCATTACCGATCTGGACAAGATCCTGGGAAAAGACAAACCCCAGCGTGCGGTCATTGTAGGCTGCGGGCGGATCGGCAGCGCTCTCATGCGCTACAGCGGTTTTGCCGTAGACGGCATACACATTGCGGCGGGATTTGACATCAATCCGGCGGTATGCGAGGACCAGCACTGTCCCATACCAATCTACCCTATGGATGAACTGGAACGCTTCATCCAGGAAGAACAGATCAGGGTGGGCATTATCACCGTGCCTGAGCAGGCTTCCACGGAAATTTTCAACCGGCTGCGCGCTGTAGGAATCAGGGGATTCCTCAATTTTACGCCCATAGAGCTGAAGGTATCACGTCCTGCTGGCACCGGAGCTCCCATCATTATCCACAACGTAAACATCGCCCTGGAACTGGAGCACATATTCTACGAGCTCAACATCACAGAAAACAGCGAGATAACCGCTCAGCTCTACGGCAGCTGATCTGATTACCGGACTGTCATTACGGTAAGCACAACCGGCAGATGGTCCGAATAGCCGGCTCCGGTTCTCAGATCGTACCGGTACGGTTCTCCTGAATCCAGCACCAGCCCTTCTGTGATAACCGCAAAACTGGAATATTCCATCCCCATACCGTTAAAAAAACTTATGCATCCGGCTATATGATCGATCGCCTCCCAAGCTCCACGGTACCAGAACGTTCCGGCGTCCTGATGATGATCTTCAAGCCAGGGAGAGAACAGGCTTCCCTTTGCTTTGCAGAGCTGACTTTCATCTGCAGTAAGCCACAGGCTCGCATCGTATCGCACATCATACCCGGAAGCACGTACATCTTCATAGATCATGAGTGCCGGCACGTACTCCCCGCTTGAATTCCGATAATCCCATGGGGTGGTGTTGAAGTCCCCTGCTGCTATGATATATACATCAGGATCTTCCCCGGCAATCTCTTTGATGCGGTTCTTCAAGGCAGCCGCAGATGCAAGACGATACGGTTCGGTCTGCTGCGCCCCTCCTATCTTTGACTTCCAGTGGCTGTTGAACAGGTAGCATGTTCCCCACGGGAGCACCACCTCCGCCTCCATAATTGGTCTGGGTGTGCGCCATTGGCCGATCTGTCCGTAGTGGAACCGCACATCGGTAATAGGGAACTTGCTGATGATTCCAACCTCAATTGCCGATCCCGCCTGAAGGCTTGCCGCAATGTAGTCATATCCCTCACCCCGCAGATACCCTTTGACCAGGTCCTCCAAAACATCCGGCCCCTCAATTTCCTGAAGCATCACCACATCCGGACTTCCCGCAGAAGATACAATGACCTCCCTGAGCCGGGAGAGTCTCTGATGGTACGCGCTCAATCCCCACGCATCACTGCGGGGGTCAAATTCAGGATATTCATCACCGTCATACTTCCCGTCAAAGAGATTCTGCACATTATAGGACATGAACCGAACACGCTCGCCTTCATGACTTCCGTGAATGCAGCCAGCCCATGGAGAGCCGCACCCGATCAGGCTCATTGCCAGTACAAGTATCCCGCAGGAGATCCCCTGGCAAATGTGTTTTATCCCCATGCTGATGTACCCTCCTCTATGAAAGGAGTAATGCACCGCTCATACCCATTGATTCAATCCGTGAGAGGAACCATTCAACTATGCGGGGATCACCATACCCTCATATGTTCACTGCAGCGCAGCTGAAAATGTAATCTGAAGAGAGCCGACATGGAAATAGTGAGGTGAGGCTTCAGACATGCGCCGAACGGTGGGCAGCCTGGCGTGATATTTGGTAGGTGAAGTAGAGCACTGCCAGGGCATCCGAACCTGACACCTGCGGCTTCTCGCGGTTCAGGTATCCCAACAGTGAGATGCGCAGGTAGTACCAGGGTCCGCGGGAATCAATGCTGATCTGCTCAAGCGCACCTCTGCAGAATGAGTACAGGGCATCCCACTCATACTTCTGGAACCAGGCAATCAGTTCCCGGTGGTAGGTAAAGAAATTCATGGTATCACGGGTTTCCACAAGAAAATCCTCAATCCCCTGGTCATGATGAAGGTTGAGGTGGGAGAACAGTTCTTCAAGCGAAGGCTTAAGCGAGAGCAGCTCGGCAGTGAGAGCATACAGTCCCTGCCTGAAGATATCGGAGCGTGCATCCCATCGCTGCGAGAAGAGTTCTCCCAGATACATGCCTGACGGGTCCATGGCATGGAGCGCGATGATATAGTTCATGATGTCCACCGGATGGTCTGCCTGGTCAAACAATACACGTATCTCACTGGAGAGCTCGTGAGCACCGATCCTGCCCAGGGATTTTGCCGCGGTGGAACGGATTCTCGGATCCACATCATGTATCAGCTGCTCCAATGCCGCACGAACGCGGGGAGAGCGGTAAGCTCCCAAGGCATATACAGCCAGTTCCCGATGGAACCGGTCAGGATCCGTTGCCTCACTCAGCAGGTCCTCCAGCAGCACATTCCTGGGGTAGTAGTAGAGGGACCTGAGCATTTCACTCTTCTCAGGTGAGTAAGGTTCATGGATAAGCTCCCTGATTTCCGATGTAGCAAGATCGGTGTAGTTTTTCCCAAGAGACAGCAGTACCGACTTTCGTTGTGCAGGGTCTACAATCCTGTCAAGCTTGCCTATGGCAAAATATGCCTTCAGGCTGTCCAGAGAAAAGAACAGGGCGGCAGTCTCCCTCGACGAGAGACTTCCCTTGTCGTCCAGCGATACCGCCAGCAGAGCACTGATCATATAGAGCAGTGCAGTGCAGGCAAAGACATACCCGTACCGGTTGAAGAGGGACAGGTGGAACAACTCAGCAGCATCCAGCAGGATTCCTCCCAAGAGTCCGCAGAAGAAGGTGGATATTGCAGTCATGAAGTTGACCATGGAATTGAACCCCACCGGGTCGGAATCAGGCGTCTGCTGCACCACCACCCGGGATATAAGCATACGCGTGACCGCATTGATGAAGATAGCCATGCCGCCGAGGATCATGAACATGATTATTGGGGAAGCGGCGGGTATGACGCTCCAAAGCAGCATGACCACTGCACCCAGAGATGAGCAGCCAATTATCAGCGGACGGCTGCCTACACGGTCACCGAAGGTCCTGGAGAATATGCCCGCTATCATTTCAGAAATGCCGACCACCAGGTTAAAGAGAAATATGATGTTCAGCGGAAGTCCGATGATGCTCCTGAGAAAGGGAATGTTCAGGGTTGTGAGCACCAGGGTTCCCATACAGATCCATTGTATGTAGAGCACCTTCCTCAGGTTACGGTTGCCCAGCAGGTTCTTCAACTGATTGAAGAATGCACCTTCGGGACGGTATTCAACCTGCTGCCTGCAGGGTATCCTTCTGAGATTCCGTGTGCCCAGGGTGTTGCTGATAATTCCCATATACTGAAGCACCAGGATGCCAAGAACCCCAGAAAACTGAGCGAAGGAGGTAACAATATAGCTCGTCACCTGGGCGACAATTATTGACCGGGAAGCATTGGTGTTTGCGGTGGATACCACCATGCCGCGGTTTTGGGAAGTAGATATCATCTTGACGACGGGGTTGAATATGAGCACCCCAATGATCCTCACGATGCAAAATAGCGTATAGGTGACCAGGATTACCGTAAGCGCGGCCTTGCCCTGGAGCACATAGAGCAGAGAGTAACAGAGGCATACCAGTCCCCTGATTGACCATGCCGCATACTGCACCTTCACCAGGTTCCTTCCGGCAAGCAGGCGGGGCAGGATCGGGAGTATGAATCCCGCAAGGAAATGGGCTGAAGAGATATACCCCAGCTGAATATTTGAAGCTCCGTAGTTGAGGGCAAGGAGGTACACAGCGGTATTGCCAAGCATGGTGTAGGAAAACCCGTTAAACAACTGAAAACGGAAGAAATGCTTCTGTCCTTCCTCACGCTCTTCTCTGGTCAGGTATATAGTTTTTGCCTGGGATGTGTCTGCTTGTGCGTTCTCTTCCATGATATAGATGGAGTATATCATGTACAGCGGAATTAGAGCAGATTATTTCCTGAACACTTTCACCTAGACCGCTTTGCGGCAGGATCTTCCGGAGTTGCCGGTTTCTTGGCGCACCATCCGGCGTACTGACTGCAGAAGCTCCTCCATTCCCGGAACTGCGGCCTCCTCGAGGGTCTGCGAGAAAGGTATAGGTACATCCTTTCCGCACACGCGCACTAACGGAGTTTTCAGTGTCAGGGATACGGGATGTTCAGCAATCCGGGCGGCAACCTCAGCCCCGAATCCCCCTGTTTTCACCGCTTCATGAAGTATAAGCACCCTGCCTGTCCTTTCAGCACCTCTAATGACCGCCTCTTCATCCAGCGGCGTGAGGGTCCGCAGATCAACTACATGGCATGTTATTCCGTCATGGCTCTCCAGCTGTGCAGCAGCTTCCAATGCAAGGGGAACCATTCTCCCGTAGGTGATAACTGTCACATCGTCCCCGTCTCTGCATACTCTGGCTTTTCCCAGCTCCACCGTGTATGGCTCCTCAGGCACCTCTCCTGTTTCACGGTAGAGCGTCTTAGGCTCAAAGACCAGGACGGGATTATCATCCCGAATAGCTGCGGTGAGCAGACCTTTGGCATCATACGGAGTTGCAGGTACCGCTACTTTCAGGCCTGGCACATGGGCAAACCATGCTTCTGTACACTGGGAATGCTGAGCCGCCGCACCAGTACCACTGCCTACAGGTGATCGGATCACCATGGGTACCGAAAAAGCTCCATTGAACATATAACGCATTTTTGCCGCATTGTTGACGATCTGGTCCATAGCCACAGTCAGGAAGTCGCTGTACATGATCTCCACGACCGGCCTGGTACCCGTCATGGCGGCTCCGACTGCCGCTCCAGTGAACCCAGCCTCTGATATCGGGGTATCGATCACCCGCTGCGGACCAAATTCGTCCACCAGCCCGGTGAGCACTCCGTAGGATCCTCCGTATACACCGACATCCTCCCCCATGATGAACACACGGGAATCGCGACGCATCTCCTGCGCCAGCGCTTCATTCACTGCTTCCTGGTACGTTATTCTTCGGGATTTGTGCATGCGTATACATCCTCCATCAATGTTGCGGTATCTGGGACTTCTGCCCTTTTGGCAGCATGTTCGGCATCCCGAACTTCATGAGCCACCTGCTGGTCAATCTGCTCAAGAACAGCATCGCTGCACAGCCTCTCCCGCAGCAGCAGCTTCCTGAACTGTTTGATCGGACAACGGCTGATCCAGAGGTCAATCTCCTCCTGGGTGCGATAAGCATTGATATCGCTTTTCGAGTGCCCTGATATCCTGTAGGTCTCCATGACGATAAAAACCGGACCATGGGTCAGTACCTGCTCCCTCGCGCGTCTGATAGAGTGGTAAATCTCAATGACATCATTGCCGTCTATGGTGCACCCCGGCATACCGTAGGCTGAAGCCCGCGCGGCGAGGTCATCAATACCGGTGCTCCGTTTTACGTGCACCGAAAGTCCGTACAGGTTATTCTCGCATAAAAACATGATCGGAAGCTTCCAGACTGACGCCAGATTCATCGCCTCATGGAAAGCTCCCTCGTTCGTAGCGCCGTCACCTAGGAACGCGGCAATCACCCGATTCTCTTGCTTCATCTTCGCCGACAGGGCAGCGCCAACAGCTATGGGGAGCGCTCCTGCAACCACCCCATTCATGCCCATGATGCCCTTGGACACATCCACCAGGTGCATGGACCCGCCCCTGCCTCCTGCACATCCTGTCTTTTTCCCGTATAGTTCCGCCATAAATACTGCACTGCTCATGCCCCTTCCCACTGCATGGCCATGCCCGCGGTGGGTCCCAAACACCTGATCCTGGGCTTCCAGGGCACATCCGGGAACCACGCTGGATGCTTCCTGCCCGATAGAGAGATGGGTAGTTCCATAGAGAGCTTTTTTTGTAAACAGCTGCTCAAGCCGCTCGTCAAGCTTCCTCACCCGGATCATCCGCTCGTAGATCATCAGCAGCGTATCTAAGGGGATCTCCTCCGCCTCGCGTGTTGTTTCGGCCTCGGCCAGCACGCCTCGGGCAGTCTCTTCATCTGTGATAAGCACATGAATGTACCCGCCCCGCAGTGCACTGCAGATTGCCTGGTGCTTTTCCCTGCCGTAGGCAACGCCGATTACCAGGTCCATGGACTTGAAGGACTCAGGATGCACCCCAATAATCCGTTCATTCGCAGACGACTGGACAACACATCCCTTCCGGTCAATGAACCAGCCGCTGACCATGGCAGTCCCCCCCATACGGAGGATATCACGGGATTCCTCCTCACTGAGATACCCTGCCCGGGTGAGCACGTTGACTCCCGTTTCATTGGTTCCGATACCGATGCAGGCGATATCAACATGTTTAGCCTGCTCGAGCTTATCGGCTATCTTCCGCTCAGAAACCAGCAGTTCCTTCAGCTCCCGGGATTCCACAAGCATGGGGGCCTGCATGAGGTGCGCCCGTCCTCCCAGGAGGTTTCCCAAACGCTTAGCAAGCGCGGACCCCTCCACATCAAGGGTTGAGGACTCAATAATTCCATGCATCTGGTAGACATCCACGTCATAGGTGCGATCGGTTCTGAACTGTTCAATCATATGGTAGAGCGAAGTGCCCCACTCAATCCCTAAGCTCATCCCGTCACGGAGCTGGCTTTTCAGATATGCAGCCGCTTGATCACCTACCCGTTTCCCCGTATCTGCGTACCCCACATCAGGGCTGCCCGTGGGCACGATGATCACATCCCGCAGCGAAAACCGCATTTTCAGCTGGGAAGCAAGGTCTTTCGTCATTGTGTCTGCGTTATGAATAGTAATGTGGACCAGGCCTTCAGCCCTGCATCGCTTTAGAAGCTTGGATATCTGGGAACGGGAGACGCCGTACCTTCCTGCAATTACCGATTGATGCTCCCCCTCTATGAAGTAGAGACGGGCAATTTCCTTGAGCATATCCTGTTCGTACATAGGTGTCATTATACTCCCCGCGTATCACATGTTCTGCAATAGTACCGATATGGAACATATGCTACAAGGGGATTACGAGGATTTTTATCAAACTCTTCTGGTTTTCGCAGTCAGATCCGGTCAGTCAAGCTCAAGCTTGCTCTTCACAATACGGGATAACAGGCCGTAGCTGACAGCCTCAGGAGCATCAAGCCAGCAGTCACGATCAGTGTCCGCCGACACTTTCTCAACACTCTGACCTGTTTCCCTGCTGATAAGCTCGTTAATCTTGATCCGGAGTTTTTCCAGCTGGCGGGCATGGATCTCGATTTCTGTCGCCACTCCCCTGATGCCGCTCAGCGGCTGATGGATGAGGTAGATGGAGTTAGGCAAACCCACACGCTGAGGTTTGGGAACCGCGAGAAGCACCAGCGCCGCAGCACTGGCAACCAGGCCCATGCCTATGGTGTAGACCTGCGATCCTATATACCTGATCATATCGAAGATAGCGTAGCCTGCATCCGCATCGCCTCCCGGAGAGTCGATAAATACCTTGATCGGTCCGTCCCCGGATGCATCAAGCAGCAGAAGCTGCCGGATGACCCGCTCAGAGAGCTCCTTATTAATCTCACCTGATATCACAATGGACCGTGTCTCCAGCATCTTTACCGTCAGCAGGTCTGCCGGTGCATCGGTCTTCACTTCATTTTCTGCCATGCTTGCTCCTCCACAATTGCTGTCTCATGCAAAGTATACTGACACACGCCTGCCAAGGCAAGGGAAGCACAAGAAAAAAGGCCGGACCCTCATAAGGCATCCGACCGGTGATCATTGCTTCTCTGCAGCAAGTCAGCAGTTACCGCAGCAGTTATGCATCTTGTGTTGCGAGTCCAGGAAAGAGCGCGGCGAGGGTAACCAGCAGGCCAGTACGGTTATGTGCTCTGCTGCTCTTTCCGGCGCTCTCCATGGTCCTTCGTGCATCTGCTTCCTGGTGGAAGTCCTGGACCTTACCTTTGG
>SKXS01000277.1 GCA_007128345.1 Spirochaetia bacterium | reverse complement strand
TGACTCGTTTTTCCTCTGGACAAATCGTAGATATCTCATGCACATGTGTTGGAGAAGTTGATATTCAGCACTTGCAGGCTTGAATCGAGGATGAGAACTGTCAGGGTCTGCTTCAGCTATTATGCCTGATACCTCACTTGGGTTACCGTTGCTGGGTTCCTCCGTCCCCATTGCATTGAGAAATCAAATATGCTTACGTCAGATATAATGCAAATCCGATGTAGAAGCTGATGCTTCCCGCAAGCACGAAGGAGTGCCATATCACATGGCTGTAGCTGATACGCTTGGTGAGGTAGAATATGATACCGAATGAGTAGCATAATCCCCCGATAAATGCCCAAATCACCAGACCTGTAGGGCTTTGGTGGATCAGCGGACGAAGGGCAACAAGGATCAGCCATCCCATGGGGAGGTAGAGCAAGTCCGACATAATGTGCTTCTGACGAAAGATTACAGTCTTCATGATGATCCCCAGCACTGCCATGCCCCAGATGAGACCAAAAATCCACCAGCCCCATGCCCCGCCCAAAACGAGAAATGCAACAGGGGTATAGGTACCTGCAATAAGCAGATAGATTGCCGCCTGGTCCATTACCCGCATGGTGTTGTAAACCTTTGGCATATCAGTGAACTGATGCATGATGGTGGATGACATATAGAGGAGGATCTGAAATGCACCGTAGACAGAGAAGGAGACGTAGCGTATGGCGCCCCCTTCACCTTGCGCTGTCAGCACGAGGAGAAATGCAAGCCCTGCTATGCTCATCCCTGCACCTAAACTATGCAGGAGCGCGTTTAGCCGTTCTTCTACATTATGCGGTTTTCCCATAGTTTCCATTGATAATTCTGCCATACTCACTTCCTTGGTTACAGATCGTATGCCTCTAACGTATGGGTTTCCCAAGGAAGCGTGCAATAGCTATTTGTTACTAATCAGTACCTATAATGCCAGATAATGTTCGAGAAACCTTGCAACCCCGTCATCGTCATGTGAAGGTGCCCGGTATTGGACCGCCTGCTTGACCTGATCATCGGCATTTTCCATGGCAACGCCGATATGCGCGTATGTGAGCATGGAGATATCGTTTTCTGCATCTCCGAATGCAATAATCCGGGAGGGTGCAATGCCGAGAGAAGCAGCTATCTGCGCAAGGGCATTTCCCTTATGTGCATCCGCATGCATAATCTCCAAGAAGTGGGGAAGCGAGAACACAACTCCCGCATCATCACCAAGCTTGGAACGGAGTTCATCGGCTATACCCACCAGGACATCATGATCAGCTACGTACATGGCTTTTAAAAATCGGAGATGCTCAATCTGGTCAAAATTGACTACTTCACCGATTAGGTTCGTATGATCTTCATACTGTTTTGATTCAGCCCGGGTACGTTCATAGAGAAGCCTGCCGTCAAGAAATCCATGCATATGTATATCATGGGTACGTGCGGTTTCTATAATCACCCTTGCCTGAACGTCATCAAGCGTCAGAGCCGAAATGATCTCTCCAGTTTTCCCGTCAACAACAGCAGCACCATTGTAGCAGATCACCGGCGATTCAAGGCCAAGCTCTTCTTTGAATGGAAGCATGGCTTCGTAGCTCCTCCCTGTAGCTATCACCACAGTTATTCCCTGCATGCTTACGTAGCTTATGATGCTCTTTGTTCTGTCAGATATTGTCTTATCGCTCCGAAGTAACGTTCCGTCGAGGTCAATTGCTACAAGAGAAACATTCTGCCCAAGTTCCAGGGTATCATTGAAAATCGGCTCGTGTGTATTCATGTTGGTTTTCATAGCATGGAATACCATCTCTTTCAACTCCTTGACCGTGTACCCTATGACACTGGATACCATGAACAGTTCTACGGTATACTGGCAGATGATATGTCAGCATGATACAAAAGGAAGCTTACAATGACTATTGCCGTAGGCCTCAGCGGCGGTGTGGATTCATCTACTGCAGCCGCGTTGCTCAAAGAGCAGGGCCACGATGTTATCGGGGTCACCATGACCCATGCACAAGGAATAGCGTCTCTGCAATCATATGCGGGCTCCGCATGCTTCGGCGGGAACGAAGAGGATGATGTTCGTGAGGCTGAAGCCGCCGCTAAGGCCATAGGTATTCCGTTTTACGTTGTGGATCTATCAAAAGAATACGAGGAGATAGTGCTTGAATACTTTACCAGTGAGTACCTGAAGGGAAGGACTCCGAATCCCTGTGTGCGGTGCAACCATAGGATCAAGTTCGACCTCCTTGTGAAGGCATTCAGCAAGAAGATGTCCTTTGACAGATTTGCCACTGGTCACTATGCCCGAATTCGCAGGGATGAACGCACGGGAAGGATGATCCTCCAAAGAGCTGTCGATAGAAAAAAAGATCAGTCATACTTCCTGTCACAGCTCCGTCAGCACCAGCTTGAACAGGTGATATTCCCATTGGGAGAGCTGACAAAAGATGAAGTACGAGCCACTGCCAAGCGGTTCAGTTTGCCGACCAGCGATAAAGAGGAGAGCCAGGATTTTTATGCAGGAGACTATCGTGAGCTGTTTGATGCTTTGCCTCCTGAAGGAGATTTAGTTGACATGAACGGGAATGTGCTTGGAAGGCATGCGGGCATCATCTCCTATACCATCGGCCAGAGGCGGGGGCTGGGAATTTCTTCCCCTATTCCGCTCTACGTCATCCGCATAGACAATGAACGCAACCAGATAGTAGTCGGTCCCCGGGAAGCACTGATGAAGCAGTCGCTCATTGCCCAGGAGGTCAACTGGTTCTATGACGAGAAGTCTCTTACTTTTCCCATTTCAGTGACTTCACAGGTGCGTCATGGGAATAGTGAACATCTCGCGTCTATTATGCCCCAAAATAGTGAAAACTGGATTATCTGCTTCGACAAGCCCCTTGCTGCGATTACCCCCGGGCAAGCTGTTGTATGCTACCATGGCGATGATGTGGTGTGCGGGGGATACATAGAGACCAGCTTGGACAGCAGCCCTGTACAGCTGACGAATACCACGATACAATAACCTTTCTGGAGCACCTTATGGAATTGATAAGGATTCATACTATGGCTGATGCGGAAGCACTATTTCTGGATGCGATCCGCTACGAAGCCTCGATTATTCCTGAGAATAATCCGGTCCACATCGGAATTCCCGGAGGGAGGAGTGTAAAGCCCCTCATGAGTGCTCTTCCCAGACTGACCGAGCGCATCGTGTCTCGTGTGTATCTGCATCTTATTGATGAACGGCTGTTCGGTGCATATAACCGTGATGCACTGCTTGATGCGGGAATCAGGCAGATGCTGGACAACGGCGTGCTGAAGCCTGAGCAGTTCCATACACCCGATGTCTCTCTCACTGCTGAACTTTGTCTAAGAGCTTATGAGGCATCAATCCCTATGTGTTCCCTGTTTTTCATAGGCGTCGGGGAAGACGGCCATGTCGCTTCACTCTTTCCTGAAGATGAAGCGATGCACCATACTGGCGATGCTGCCATCATCACCCGTGCACCGAAACCTCCCAGAGAACGCCTAACCCTAACTCCCCATTATTTCAGAAAACACACATCGGTGAGCAGGGTGTTTTTGCTCTTTTTCGGGGAATCCAAACAAACGGCACTTACCCGTTTTATGGTTGAGGAGCATGCTGATGCGCTTCCTGCATTGATCTTCAAAGGATTCTCACATGTGACCATTGTTACCGATCAGGAGATATAGCATGATGCAGGTGTTTATTCAGTTCGGTGCTACAGGCGACCTGGCAGAGAAAAAACTACTTCCTGCGTACTCTGAACTCCTCAGGAAGGGATATAATTTTCATGTCATTGCGCTCGGCAGACGTTTCAGTACGGTGGAAGCATATCTGAAGCATATGGGAATTACCGAAGATAATCCCCTGACATCGAGAATTTCATTTGTTCAGTATTCTATGGAGGAAGCCGCATCAAAAATTGAGCTGATCAGAGTCCTGCAGGAAACTATATCGGGTATGTGCGATGTTGAGTTTATTTACTACATCGCCCTGCAGCCGTCATTGTACGAATCTGCTGCGTACGATATCCGTGATATTCATGAGAGCCTCGAAGGATGCAGACTCACGAAAAAGATTATAGTGGAAAAACCGTTCGGGTTCGATGCAGAAAGCGCGCAGAAGTATAACAGCATTCTCCTCTCTGTATGTACTGATGAAGAAATGTACCGCATAGATCACTATCTTGGTAAAGAATTCATGCAGAACCTGCTGGTGATGCGTTTTTCAAACGATATTATCAAGGGAATATGGAACAAGCACTATATAGATCATATACAAATCATTTTTGATGAATCTTTCGGTGTGGATCAGCGGCTGGGGTTCTATGAACAGATTGGTGTCGTCAGGGACACCATTCAGAACCATATACTCCAGATTGTGACCCACCTGACCATGGCAGAACCGGTTGAATTTACCCCTGAAGACATAGCCCATGAAAAGGTGAAGGTGCTTCGTTCGATCAAACCGATTTCCACATTTCATCTGGCGCGGTATGCGTCTCTGAAGGATGCTTCCGGCAATTCCGTCAATACGCCTACCTACGGAGCCTTTACATGTGCTGTTGACACCTTTGATTTTTCAGGGATACCCATATATATCCGAACAGGTAAAATGCAGAAAGAGGCGCTGTCTATGATCTACATTGCCTTCAAGCATTTCTCTGGTACTGCTGACAAAAAACAAGTCCCGCCGGAAAATGCCATGATCTTTACGCTGCACCCGGAGATGACCATGGATATCCAGCTCAATATGAAGGAACCCCGTTCCACATGGGACCCCCGTTCAGTACGGTTTACTTTTGATCATTTTAAAACCTTTCAGGTAAATACTCCGGAAGCGTACCAGCAGATTATTGAGAAGATTCTCCTCTCCGACAAAAGCCTGTTTCCTTCCATGAGGGAAATACTGGAAGCGTGGAGAATCGTTACACCCATGCTTGAAGCGGACAAACCCCTTGAAGAATATCCGGACAGATCGCTACCTGCATGTGCGGTCAGCATTATTGAGAAAGACGGAAGACATTGGTATGCCTAAAAGCAAGAAAACAATATGCATTGACTGCTAATTCTGCTATACTTTTTTTACCATGGTGTTACAGCGTGATTCATTAGTTTATGTAGTGCTTATAGCGCTTATTGCGTTTTTCATTATTGAAGTCAGCTTTACATATAACGATTCAATACTCCACATTGACCGCAGCAAAGAAGACAGCATCCAGACTCTCCAAAGCAAGCATTTTGCTAATATATTAGCAGCTCAGAAAACTTCAGAAGCCCTTTTTCAGTCGTATCTGGATTCAGAATATATTATAACCTTACTATCTGACATACAGCTAAGCGACCAAGCTCAAGTTCACTCAATCCAGAATGAACTCTACGATTATGTGAGTAACTTCTTTGAGAAAGTTGAAAATTTAGGTTTTAATAGGCTCCATTTTCATACAGCGGACAGCAGATGTGTGCTTCGTTTTGGATCCGGTGAGGAAGCATACGAACATATCGACACAAGTTATCAGAGAAGTATCATCTCCTCACTTCAAAACGGCCAGGTTGTGTATGGGCTGGATGACCCGCTCTACTATATCGGCTATCGGTACATATATCCGCTGTTTGACCAAGCTGACCAGTTCATTGGTTCAGTAGAATTTGGAATGCCTCTAGACGAAATGCTTCGTTTGTTTCTACTTCCGGATACCCAGAATCACTACCTGTTTCTTTTACGCAGGAGTTTAGTTGAAGATAATCTAGATGAAGCATATTATCGTGAACATTTTGTCAGTTATCCAGCAAGCGAAGACTACCTGTCATATGCATTTCAAGCACGTAGTTCATCCTCCATCCAGCTGAATGATGAGCTTATAGAAAAAATCGATGCTTCTGCATCAAGTAATCTTGTGTTAACCGACGAAAGGGATGCCTTCTTTGATATCAGATTGGATGGACGTCTCTATACCATGACACTCATAGCCGTGAACAGCTATACCGGCAGGCATATAGGATACCTGGGATCGTATGCACGGGATGATAATCTTGCCACCCTGATACAGCATAACACCGGCAGACAGCTCTCCATAATTCTTCAGTCAAGCATTCTCCTTATTGGTGTCAGCATTGTCTTCTACAGCCGTCACAAGATGAAGCAGATGGCTATCTACGATTCCCTGACCGGAGTGTTCAATCGCAATAGATATTACATGATTATTGACCGTGAGACATCCTTTACAAACAGGTATGCTATTCCTTTGTCAGTTATTTTGCTTGATCTTGACCGGTTTAAACATGTGAATGATACCTATGGTCATAAGGAAGGAGACGAACTGCTGAAGACTCTGGGCGGGCTCCTGATTACAAATTTAAGGAAGTCCGACTATCTGTTTCGATGGGGAGGGGAGGAATTTCTTCTGCTTCTCCCGTCAACTACTGTTACCCAAGCAACAGAGACCGCGGAAAAGCTGCGAAAACTCATAGCGCTGCAGTTTGAAAATCTGGGAATTACCTCAAGTTTTGGTGTCACGGAATACATAAAAGGGGAAGATCCTGAACGGGCAGTATATCGTGCCGATGTTGCACTCTACCAGGCGAAAGAATCAGGAAGGAACATGGTAATTACTAATACCTACAATGAAAGTACATAGATCTGTTTTCTCTTATGGTTTAATCAGGATGGGTTTTTCCAAGATGGTCGATGAATATATTCACTAGGTTTATGGATGACTTCGGATCAAACTGGTCCATCAATGCCATCTGGAATGCCATGGATTCCAGAAGGGTAAACAGTTGGGTACTCACTTCATTAATAGGTATTTCTCTGAATTCACCGCCATCAATGCCGTAGCGCAGCATACGCTTGAAAAGAATATTCAGTTTGACAGTTCTCTTCATGATAATATCTGAAAAATCTCCTCCCTGCCGCTTCCGCTGCACCATAACGTCGGCCAAGGCCGTAAGCTTATCTCTGTTTTCATACCCCTGGGTGACGATATCTGAACAGATTTCTTTGAGCCGCTGAGCTACGGGACGGTCCAGTTGGAATGCGATAGATACGTACTTGGTGAACATTTCACCAGTAACCTTCTTCACGGCAAAACGAAATATTTCTTCCTTATCGTGAAAGTACTGGTAAATGGTAGGCCGTGATATCATGCATGCCTTAGCAATCATAGACAGGTTCGTATCCATGTAGCCGTGCTGTGCAAACACCTGGAGCGCCTGGAAGAGAATTTCCCCTTTACGTTTATTATGATCAATTATTTTTGGCATACTCCCTCGTGATACCAGAGATACATTCCCTAGTATACCATGACACCACACAATTAATCATCTGTTCCTGTGCATAAACTAGTAATCGACGGCTGTAGGATCGGATTCACGGCCATAGTCTATACCAGGTTGGGCAAATCCATGCAGCTGAAGATATTCTGTTCTGTAGCCTTCCATATCACCTATCTCACTCAGAGAACACTCAGCTGCTTTATCCCAAAGCTGTTTCACCGTTTCCTGAACATCCTCACGCATTTCATAATCATCAATCCTGATGCGCCCTTCAGAGTCGACAGGGACGGAGGTTCCAGGGGTGTAGAGCCGATCTGCGTAGAGTCTGTAGATCTGTTCAATACAGCCCTCATGCAGCCCTTTATCTTTCATAACCCTATACAGAAGAGATATGTACAGCGGCACAACCGGAATGACAGCACTGGCCCGGGTGACCAGGGCTTTATTTACCGAGACATATGCCTCGCCTGTTAGTGAGCCTACACGTTCATTGATTAAGGCAGCTTTCCGTTCCAGGTCCTCCTTGGCCATACCGATCGTACCATTCCGATAGATAGGATAGGTGAGTTCTGGCCCTACATACGAAAACGCTACAGTCTTTGCTCCACTGGCAAGTACCCCATGTTTAAGAAGTGATTCAATCCAGAGGTACCAGTCTTCTCCTCCCATGACCTTCACGGTAGATCTGGCCTCATGTTCACTGGCCGGGTCTATGGTTACGGTACTGACTGCATCTGTCATCACGTCCACAGTCAACGATGTGTACGGTTCTTTTAGCGGTTTGATTACGGATAGATATGTCTCTCCAGTATCAGGATCAACCCGTACAGGTGAGGCGAGACTGTATATGACAAGATCAACCGCACCCAAGTGCTCCTGTACAGCAGCAGCTGTCTTTTCCTTGGTCTCACGGGAAAATGCATCCCCTTCGATACTTATTGATGTGTATCCTGCTTTTCTCGCTTCTTGGTCAAATACACGATTATTGTACCAGCCAGGCGTTGCTGTCCTTTTCTTTGAAGGTTCACGCTCATATGAGACGCCGATGGTATTAGCATCGCCTGAAAATGTGGCTGCTATGCGTGATGCAAGCCCATAACCGTGAGAGGCTCCAATAACAAGCACACGTTTCGGCATGGGTACTTTCGGCTGCGCCTGAACCCACCTGATCTGCTGCATCACTCCTGCAGCACACCCGCTCGGGTGCGCCGTCAGACATACATTTTTTACAATCTTAGGCTGAATTACCATCGATTTATCCTCACTGCTTTGTTTCTTCTTTTATGAGCGCCATCCAGGTTGCTTCCGCAGCTAATTCTTTGCCCACATATGCCTTTCCTTGCTGCTTCAGCATGGCGGGAGTTACCCTGAGATTTGTAATCTCCATGCGGACCTGTTCATTAGGGAGTACCTGTCTGCGGAATTTGGCTTTCTCCACAGTGACCAGGAAGTAGATTGACGTTTTCTCCATGATGCCGGCTTTGCGAATACCGGCTCCTCCGCACTGTGCCATAGCTTCAATAAGAAGCACACCAGGCACAATTGGATATCCTGGGAAATGGCCAGCAAAGAAGAATTCATCTTCAGTAAATCTTTTATATCCTACGATTTTTTTTTGTTCAGCTATCTGGATGTCATCAACAAAAAGAAATGGACTTCTATGCGGAAGAACTTCCTGGATTGTCACTTTGGCACCCCCATGTCAAAATTTTCTCATTACCAGTGCCCCGTTATGGCCTCCAAATCCCAAGGATTCGGTGAGCACCCCATGTATTTTTCCATACACTCCTTCGTTAGGAACATAATCCAGATCACACCTTTCATCCGGTTCATCGAGATTAGTAGTACAGGGGAAATACTGATCGCGTATTGCCAGTACTGAAATGATCGCTTCTAAAGCCCCAGCAGCACCAATCAGGTGTGACGTCATTGATTTTGTTGATGAAACCTTAAGTGCATACGCATGATCACCGAATGCTTTCTTAATGGCCATAGTCTCAATCGGATCGTTTGTCGGAGTTGATGTCCCATGTGCATTGATGTAGTCAATCTCTTCAGGCCGCATGCCTGCATCGTGCAGCGCTGCCATCATAGCCCTAGCGGCTCCGTCCCCATCGGGGTCTGGAGCAGTGATATGACCCGCATCGCAGGTGACCCCATACCCCACTAGTTCAGCATAGATGTTAGCGCCTCTTCGCTTAGCGTGTTCCAGTTCCTCAAGTATAATAATTCCCGCTCCTTCTCCCATGATAAATCCGTCCCGGTCTTTGTCGAAGGGACGGCATGCTTTTTCAGGAGTGTCATTATAGCCTGTGGATAGTGCTTGGATTTTACAAAATCCCGCAATTCCGAACTTGCATATCGATCCTTCCGTACCTCCGGCAACTGCAGTATCTATCATGCCGAAGCGAATTGCTTCAAATGCTATCCCTATTGCATCGGTACCGGAAGCACAAGCGGTATTAATGGTCATACAAGGCCCCTTCAATCCAAACTTGATTGCAATGTTGCCTCCGGCCTCATTGCTGATCATCTTCGGAATGGTCATTGGTGCCATAGACCTTGGCCCGTTTGTATAGAGCTTATATACCGCTTCTTCGGTTATCTCAAACCCTCCGATTCCATTGCCGATGTATGTCCCTGTCCTATAGGGGTCAAATTGTCGTGTATCGCCTGCAAAGAACTTGGCATCTTCGATTGCCTGAGCTGCTGACGCGACCGCATACTTGGTGAAATCGGCCATATTGCGGGTCTCTTTTCGATCCATATAGAGGTACGGATCGAAATTTTTTACTTCTCCGGCAATTTGAGAAGTAAATTCTGAGGGTTCAAATTTAGTTATCCTAGTTATTCCTGATTTTCCCTGCTGTATGTGCTTCCATGTCTCATCTATGGTGTTTCCTAAGGGGTTTATCGTCCCGAGACCTGTTATCACTACTCTCCTGCCTGATCGTTCCATGTCCATCTCCTTATATGTTTGCTAACAGTCGTTTGGAATCAGTCTACATGGCCAGACCGCCATCTACCACCAGTACATGCCCGGTGATGTATGAAGCCATATCAGATGCAAGGAATACCACAGCCTGGGCAGCATCCTCCGGTTTTCCGAGGCGGCCTAACGGGATCTGTACCCTGAGGGATTCCTTAATTTCATCTTTCAGTTTCTGTGTCATTTCCGTATCGATAAACCCGGGCGCTATCGCATTCACACGAATGCCCCTGGATGCAAGTTCCTTAGCTAGGCTCTTGGTAAATCCGATGAGTCCTGCCTTCGATGCTGCATAGTTTGTCTGCCCGCCGTTTCCAGAAATACCGACTATGGATGTAATGTTTATAATGGATCCTGATTTTGCCTGTATCATAAGGCGTGCCGCTTTCCTGCATGTCAAAAACGCGCTGGTAAGATTTGTTCTCAGCGGATCATTCCACTGCTCCGTTTTCATGCGGAAAATCAGACCGTCGCGGGTAATCCCTGCGTTGTTTACCAGCACATCGATGGATCCGAGAAAAGCTGCTGCAGCATCCATCGATTGATCAACCGATGTCTCTGAGGTGACATCAGTTTCTATCCACTGAACACGTCCCCCCATGGCTTCCAATGCTCCATGCTCAACACTTTGTGTCCTGCTTAAGTAGACGACATCAGCTCCCGCCAGAAGGCATTCCTTAACGATAGCAAGCCCGATCCCACGCGATCCGCCGGTCACAACTATATGTTTCTTGGATAACAGACTTTCCGTCTCGTTCATAACCACACTCCTCTTACCATTCCAGTAATGCTACCTAAGGGTTTCCGCCAATGCGTCAATGTCATCTGAGGTCTCCACCGAACGACACTGAATATCTGATCCTGAATTCTTCCACAGCCCTGCCAGGACTGTTCCCGGTCCCGCCTCCACCGCAGCATCGACAGAAAGCTGCTCACTTAACTGCACAATATGCTCCATAATCTTCGTCCACCGTACTGGTGATACCAGCTGCGCGAGCGACAACTCTGCTATCTCAGCGGAGGATGCATATGGCAAACCAGTTACGTTGGAAAAGCACGGCTTTCGCAATTGCGAAAACTGGATACGCGACAAGGCTTCCTTGAACAGGTCAGCAGCTTCGCTCATGAGGGGCGTATGAAACGGCCCTGAAACCTTCAGGGGTATGACACGTCTTGCTCCGGCGTTCATGAGGTCAGGTTTCACTCTCTGAATTGCTTCAGCAAAACCGGAGATCACCACCTGTCTCGGACCATTGTCATTAGCGGCAAATACATCAGTATATTCATTGAGGACACCGGTGACTGTATCAAAGTCAAGACCGATCACTGCAGCCATGGCTGGCCCGCCAGAAATACCAGCATATGCTTGAGCACACTGTTCAAATGCTTCAGCCCGGGCCTTAACGACAGTTATAAGTGACTCAAACGTAAGAGCTCCTGCATCATAGATGGCTGTCATTTCACCCAAGCTGAATCCTGCAGACACTGACGATGTGATGCCTTTCTCTGCAAGCACCTCCCGTACCGAGGCATTGATAAGAGTAACCGCAGTCTGGGTATTCACCGTCTGTTTGAGTTCCTCCTCCGTCCCCTCAAAGAGCAGATGCTCCATATCCTTACCGCAGATAGAAGAAGCTACTGAAAACAGCTTTTTGACTGAATCATGGGCTTCCCATAGGCTTTTTCCCATTCCGGAATACTGAGCTCCCTGTCCGGGGAACAACATGACTGCACTTACCATATAATTACATTACCTCCGTAGGTCAGACCTGCGCCAAACCCTATGGTCAGTATTAGGTCACCTCGTTTCAGCAGTCCTGATTCGCTCATCTCAGCAAGTGCCAGAGGTATCGAGGCAGCTGATGTATTTGCAAGAGTCTCAATATTCATAAAAAACTTCTCATAGGGAATGCCCATACGCTTGGCTGCTGCATGAATGATCCTGCTGTTTGCCTGGTGCGGAACAATATACGATACATCATCGATAGTCAGTCTGTTTCGATCCATGAGCGAACGCAGAGTATCAACAATCGCACCGACAGCGAAATTATACACTTTTCTCCCTTCCATGCGAAGTGTTACTTCTGAGAGATTGTCAAATCCGTATTTTGCCGGCTTTCTTGATCCTCCTGCAGCAACAATCAGCGCGCTGGCCCCTGAACCGTCAGCATACAGCTCACTATCAATGATTCCGCGCTTGTGCGGCCCGTCTTCTTCTGCCGATACGACAGCAGCTCCGGCTGCATCCCCAAACAGTACGCAGTTTCTGTCAGTCCAGTCAACCACACCAGTCAACTTCTCAGTTCCAATAACCAGAATTGACCTTATTTTTCCTAATGTAATCAACCCGCGGGCAATTTCAAGTGCATAGATGAACCCGCTGCACCCTGCTGTGATATCAAAGGCGAATATCGGCTGCGCCTTGAGCATATCCTGGATGATGCAGGCTGTAGCAGGAAACCCTGGATGGTCGGGGGTTGCTGTCGCTGTGATGATCCCATCAATATCTGATATTTCCATTGATGCACGCTCAAGCGCTTGTATAGCAGCTCGATACCCCATATCCGATGCTGCTTCATGATCAGCAGCAATATGGCGAGATCCAATACCTGTATGCGAACGTATCCACTCATCCGATGTTTCAATCATTGATTCCAGTTCTTTATTAGTAACCTGCTTTTCAGGTATATACGAGCCTACTGATCGTAGTATGATATTCATTAGCTGCTCCTCTTTCTGCTTATATATTCAATGCTTAAGGTATTTTCCATCTGTATTATTACATATTTTTTATAATTGTCAATATTGACATATATACTACCATATGTTACTATCAAACATCAAGGGACTACCTGCATTACGTGTATACTCTGCAGACAGGCTATACCAGCTTGCTGCAGCCCCCTTTTGAAAGTACGTTCATCTGCGCGATGGTGTCGGCGGATGAACGTCTTTTTTTTGTGCAGTTTACACAGCTATGAGATTGCATTAGAGTAGTAGCATATGCGTATAGGAGGCACCCATGATTGTTTCTTTGGGAGAATCACTGATAGATTTTATCTATACAGAATCTGGAGATTCACCAGTCTTTATTCCCGCGCCCGGCGGATCTCCCTACAACACCGCAATTGCCCTTCGGAGACTGGAGGTACCTGCCGCATACTTGGGTAAAGTCTCGCATGATATGTTCGGCACCATGCTGCTGAATCATCTCCGGAACAATGACGTTACGACCTCCACAGTGCTGCGCAGCGATGCCCCCACTACCCTTGCATTTGCGAAAATTGTGGCCCATAAAGCTGAGTATGCATTTTATACCAATGGGTCTGCTGACCGT
>SKXS01000039.1 GCA_007128345.1 Spirochaetia bacterium | reverse complement strand
GGTCATACGGAGAGAACAACGTGCTCTCCAGCTTCTCACTTGATATCAGGCGGGGTGATACTGTTGCCGTGACCGGGAAGAACGGTGCGGGAAAGTCGACCCTCATGCGGATCATTGCCGGGATCGACGATGAGCACACGGGAGAAAAGAAGACGGGAACGGGGGTGCGCATCGGCTACTACCGCCAGGATTTCGAGGATGAGCTGCGGGGCACACGGTCAATCTACGACGAAGTGGCCGCCCACGTGGAGACCTCCCTAATCCCGTCTCTGCGGGGATACCTGGGGGCCTTCCTCTTTCACGGGGATGACATCTACAAGCCCCTGGACGTGCTCAGCGGCGGGGAAAAGAGCCGGGTGCAGCTGGTGAAGCTCCTCCTGCAGCCCACGAACCTGCTCATCCTCGATGAGCCCACCAACCATTTAGATATGATGAGCAAGGAGATCCTCCTGGAGGCGCTCTCATCCTACACGGGCACCATGGTGTTCGTCTCCCACGACCTCGCCTTCATACGCGAGCTGGCCGACCGCATTCTCTGGTTCTCCCCATCAGGTCCCCGGCTCTTTGAGGGAGACTACGACTACTTCGCATGGAAGATCTCCCACCTCGATGAGAGCGATGATGCCCCCAGGCGCCCCGCACGATCCCCTGAGTCAGGCAGCACGCAGAAGCACCTCCATGAGGACCGCAAACGCAGGAGAAACAGCCTCAAGCGTCTCCAGGAGGAGGAGCATCGGATCATGGAGAAGCTGGAAGCCGCTGAATCACGCATTGAGGAGATCCAGCACCTGCTCACCCTCCCTGAGCACTACCGCGACGGGGAGGCGATGAAGCGCCTCAAGGACGAGCTTGATGCGGCAAGGCAGGAGAGCTCCCGCCTCAGCTCCTCGTGGCACGAGGTCACCGATGCAATTGAGCACACCCGTCTGCATCTTGAGGAGCTGTGCTGATGAACGTCTCCAGACCGGTCATTCTGGCATCCGCGTCCCCCGCCCGGGCGAAGCTCCTGGAGCAGTCGGGGATAGTATGCATTGTGCTGCCCACCGATGTGGACGAGAGCTGCGACGCAGCATGTCCGGTGGAGCTTGCCGAATCCCTCTCGCTTCGAAAGGCCCTCGCATGCCGAAGCGCCTGGAGCGCCTCCGCTGACCACCTGGTCATTGCAGCCGACACGGTGGTCTTCATCGACGATCACATCATCGGCAAGCCTGATGACCGCGCCCATGCGAAACGCCAGCTGGAGCTGCTCTCAGGCAGGACCCATCGGGTGATCACCGGCTACACGCTTCTGTTTCCTTGCGATGCGGTCCCCTGCACCGGCAGTTCTCAGAGCCGGGTCACCTTCCACGAACTGGACGAGGGAGAGATAGAATCATACCTGGACTCAGGCCAGTGGATGGGCGCCGCGGGTTCCTACAGGATCCAGGAGCGGGCCTCATTGTTCATCCGCGGTATTGAGGGATCTTTTTGGAATATTGTGGGCTTGCCAATCGAAGAGATTTTTGGCATAGTACGAATACGGGAATACATGCACGTCGTGCTCGGTTCCTGAATTTCCGCCCCAGGCGAGAAAAAGAGAAGGCGGTGCGCGACAGCATGCGCACCTTCAGGAGGAATCACTTGTCGGTAGTAACCATGAAGAGCCTGCTCGAGTCAGGCGTACACTTTGGTCATCAGACCAAACGGTGGAATCCCAAGATGAAGAAGTTCATCTTTTCCGAACGAAACGGGATTCATATCATAGACCTGCAGAAGACCATCGTCACCATTAAGGAAGCGTATGAAGCGGTCCGTGAAGAGATCAAGCAGGGCCGCCAGGTTCTGTTCGTAGGGACGAAAAAGCAGTCCCAGTCGGCCATTGAGCGTGAGGCCCAGCGGTGCGGCATGCCCTTCGTCAGCCATAGGTGGCTCGGCGGCATGCTGACGAACTTCTCAACCATCAAGAAGTCGATCCATCGTCTTAAGAAGATTGAGAAGATGGAAGTTGACGGAACCTTCGAAAGCCTCACCAAGAAGGAGATTGCCAAGCTCAACCGAGAGAAGGCACGGCTTGAGAAGAACCTCGGGGGCATCAAGGACATGAAGGACCTCCCCGGACTGGTCTTCGTCATTGACACCAGGAAGGAAGGCATCGCCATTGCCGAGGCAAAACGGCTGAAGATCCCCATCATCGCCATTGTGGACACCAACTGCGATCCCACAGATATCGACTACCCCATCCCGGGCAACGATGACGCGATCCGGGCGATCTCCCTCTTTGCCGAGATTATCGCCAACGCGGTGATCGACGCCGACAACGAGGTGGGCATCGAGTTCATTGAAACCCTCGACGAGGGAGCCGAAGAGTTCGTTCAGGGAGAAGCACCCATCGCGAAGGAAAAGGAAGAGATCGAGGAGGACTTCGAAGAGGATTCCGAGGAAGTCAAGCGGTACGAAGGACAGGACAAGGCAGCCACCCTGGTGGGTGAAGATGCAGCCTATGAATCATAGGACAGCAAGGAGCACATCGTGAACATACAGGCATCAGATGTAAAGAAGCTGCGGGATATTACCGGAGCGGGCATGATGGACTGCAAGAAGTCCCTCATTGAATGCGGAGGAGACTTCAAGCAGGCGGAGAAGAAGCTCAAGGAGCTCGGCCTGGCGGCAGCGGCGAAGCGCAGCCACAAGGCCACAGAGAACGGCAGGATCACCACCAAGGTTGCTGGAACCAAGGCGGGCATCTTAGAGCTTTTCTGCGAGACAGACTTCGTCTCCAGGAATAAGGATTTCGTGGAGCTTTCAGGGAAGCTCCTGGACGACGTGCTGACCCACGGATTTACGGACGTGAACGAACCGGCGCTAGCCGATCAGGTGAGCGATATTACCGCTCGGATCAAGGAGAACATGGGACTCAAGCGCTTTACTGCCATGGACATCGCTGAAAACGAGTATGTCTCCCAGTATATCCACGGGGAAGGGTCCATCGGGGTCCTGGTGAAGATCTCCAGCGACAAGCCTGAGGTATTCTCCCTTGAAGAGGTGCAGACCCTGGCGTTCGATCTTGCCCTGCACACCGCGTTCCACAATCCTCCCTACCTGGACAAGGGACAGGTTGATACAGCCTACCTGGACGAGCAGGAAGATATCTTCAGGAAGCAGACCGAAGCTCTCGGGAAGCCGCCTCAGGTTATCGACAACATCGTCAAGGGAAAGATCCAGAAGCATTTTTCTGAAATCTGCTTCCTCCAGCAGCCCTTCGTCAAGGATGACAAGCGCAGCGTTGAGCAGGTTCTTGCTGACGTCGGAAAAGCACACGGAGCCTCATTGTCACTGGTTGACTATGTCTATTACCGGGTCGGGGAAGAATCCTGACGTGATACCGCATGCGGCCGTTTATATGCGGCCGCATGCACACTCCAAGCCAAGGAGCCGATATGAAAGATGTGTTGAAGCGTGCGGAAGAGAAGATGAAGAAAACCGTACAGGCGTTAGAGACGGACTTCAATACCCTGCGCACCGGCAGGGCTTCAGCGGGGCTGTTCGACAAAATCAGGGTGAGCTACTACGGTCAGGAGACTCCTCTGGACCAGGTGGCCAGTATTTCGGTGCCTGAAGCCCGGCTTGTGGTAATCCAGCCCTGGGACAAGAGCCTCCTGGGCGAAATCGAGAAGGCAATATATAAATCCGAACTCTCCCTCACCCCGAGCAATGACGGACGGATCATCCGCATCAGCATACCGCCCCTCACCGAGGAGCGGAGGAAGGAGCTGGTGAAGATGGCCAAGCACCAGGGAGAACAGTCCAAGGTGGCACTGCGCAACGTGCGCCGCGAGGCAAATGACGATCTCAAGAAGCTTGAGAAGGCCAAGGAGATCAGCGAGGACGAGCTCCAGCTTGATACGGTGAAGATACAGGAACTCACCGACACCTACGTCAAGAAGATCGACGCCATCCTTGAAGCCAAGGAGCAGGAAATCCTGGAAGTGTAGATGTGAACAGCCTGACTGCTCACCATGCGCATCTGCCCCGGCATGTCGGAATCATCATGGACGGCAACGGCAGGTGGGCGGAACACCGGGGACTTCCCCGGACCCAAGGACACCTGGAGGGGCTCTCCGCTGCCAAGCGGGTTGTAGCCTATCTCGCGTCCGTACCCGTACCCTTTGTGACGCTCTACACGTTTTCCACGGAGAACTGGAGGCGTCCGAAGAAGGAAGTCTCCTATCTCATGAACCTCATCTCCACCTATCTGGTGAAGGAGTACCCCTTCTACCGGGAGCATAATATCAGGGTTGCCCATATCGGCTGTGATTCCCTGCTGCCCAAACGCGTGCGGACCCACCTGGCGAAGGCGGAGAAGCTTACGGAGGAGCACTCGGGCACCACAGTCATTTTAGCGCTCAACTACGGGGGCCGTGATGAGATCATCCGGGCGGTGAACCGCGTCATGGAGCGTGCAGAACCCGGAGAGCCATGCACCGCAGAGCTTCTGCAGTCATGTCTTGATACCGCGGCGTACCCCGACCCTGAGCTCATCATCCGGTCCGCAGGCGAAAAGCGCCTGAGCAACTTCATGCTCTGGCAAAGCGCCTATGCGGAGTACTGCTTCTGCGATACCCTATGGCCCGACTGGGACGGGAGCATCATCGAGGAATGCCTCATGGAGTTCCAGCAGAGGCGGAGAAAATTCGGCGGACTCTATGAATAGAAAACTGTTTCAGCGCATCATCATTACAGTGACCGGCGTTCCCCTGTTTCTTTCCGTTATCTTTCTCTTTCCCCAGTACAACCACGGCATCTATTTTCTGGTGATCTGCTTTTTCAGCTACACTGGGAGTGTGGAAGTCAAGAATATGTGTGAAGCGAAGTACGGAGAGAAGATGATCATCCCTCCCTGGGTATGCCTCATCTTCCCGGCTGTCGCCTACATATCGCTCTACAACGGTCTGGGCTTCCTGCCCATATTCACCCTCTTTATACTCACCGTCCTTGCTGTCAGCGCCTGGGAGATCATACGGGGAAGCCGTGAAGAGTTCACGGGTTCCCTCACCCGGGTGATGATCACGCTTTTCATGATCATCTACCCGAATCTCCTGACCCCCTACGTCGTCTTCCTGGCAGGGTTTGACCGCGCATCGTATCTGATCATGCTCTTCTACCTCCTGGTATTCAGCAACGATATCTTCGCCTACGTGTTCGGCATGATCTTCGGCAGAAACTCCCGGGGAATCGTCAAGGCAAGCCCGAACAAGAGCCTGGCGGGTTTTGCCGGAGGGGGAGCCATGACGGTGGCCATTGCCTTTGCCTATACGGCAATCTTCTCATCACAGCTCCCTCCGGCCCCCTGGTGGTTCCTGGTGCTGACTGCCCTGGTCATCTCCTTTGTTTCTAACCTGGGAGACCTCTTTGAATCGGTGCTCAAGAGATCCGTGCAGGTGAAGGATTCCGGCTCCATCATGCCGGGACGGGGAGGAATTCTCGATTCCATTGATTCAATCATATTCGCCGCCCCTGTTTTTTACTATATTGCATATATATGGTACACCCACGGAATAGCATGAAGAAGCGTATAATCATCCTTGGGAGCACGGGCTCCATTGGTGCAAGCACACTGGATGTGGTGCGCGCATACCCAGATGCCTTCAGCGTAGTCGGGCTCTCCTCACACAACAGCGCCGAAAAGCTGCTGCAGCTCTCGGATGAGTTCTCTGTGAACTCGCTTGCCCTCACCTCCCCTGAAGCTGAACACCCGGATGTTCCCTACAGAGGTCATGAGGGTCTGATACGGATGCTCCAGGAGGTGGACGCGGAGATGGTGGTCCACGGCATCAGCGGTGCAGACGGCCTTGCGTTCTCTGTCGCCTCCCTAGCCCACGGAAAGGACCTCGCCCTGGCGAACAAGGAGACCGTGGTGACTGCCGGAAGGCTCATCTTTGACCTGGCCGAACAGCACGGCAGGGTCATCATACCGGTGGACTCTGAACACTCGGCCCTCTTCCAGCTGCTCAGGCACCGTCCCCGCCGGACTGTATCGCAGGTGATCCTCACCGCCTCGGGGGGACCCTTTCTGCGCATGGATGCAGATTCCTTCAGGCACATCACCCCTGCAGATGCCCTCAGGCATCCGACCTGGTCCATGGGGCCGAAGATCACCATCGACTCGGCAACCCTGGCAAACAAGGGACTTGAGGTTATTGAAGCGGGCATGTTCTTCTCCTTGAAACCCGACCAGATCAAGGTGCTCATCCATCCCGAGAGCCTCGTGCACTCCCTCGTGGAGACGCGAGAGGGCTCCCTCTACGCACAGGTGAGCAACACGGATATGAAGATACCCCTGCTGAACGCCATGAGCTATCCTGATATCATGGAGGCATGCTTTACCCCCTTCACCCTGTCAGGAAAAAAGCTCACCTTCGAAGAGCCTGACTGCACACGTTTTCCCATGCTTTCCTATGCATATGAGGCGCTTGCGCGGGGAGGGTCCTACATGATCGCCTATAATGCCGTCAATGAAACCGCAGTGGATGCCTTCCTCGATGGACGCATTCCCTTCATCGGCATAGCCGAGCTTACCTCACGGATGCTTGCCAAGGACTGGAGTAAAGCGCCTGCAGATTTCCAGGAGGTATATGATATAAGCCGCCGCGTCGGGGAGCTTGCCTCCCGGGAGGTTACCCGCCTGTGATCCAAACTATACTTATCGGACTTGTCAGCCTGGGCGCCATTATATTCATCCACGAACTGGGTCACTTCATCGCAGCGAAGGGATTCGGCATTGAAGTGGAGGCCTTCGCCCTCGGCTGGGGCAGGAAGCTCCTCTCCTTCACCAGAGGAGCCACGGAGTACCGGATCAACATATTCCCCATGGGAGGCTACTGCAGGATGAAGGGAGAGGAGGAGTTCCGCGAAGCCCTGGCCGCAAAGTCGGACTCCTTTGCCGGGTCCCCGGGTTCGCTCTTCTCGGTCTCCCCCCTGAAGCGCCTGATAACCTACGCGGCAGGACCTATTTTTAATTTCCTGCTTGCAGGGCTCCTGCTCTCCTTTATCTGGTGGATCGGCTATACCTACGTCACCTATGAGCCCAGGATCATCCTCACCTCCCAGTACAGCGAAGTCTACGAGGTAACAGAGGATTTGTCCCCTGCTGAGCGTGCGGGCCTGGAGAGCGGGGATGTGATCCGCACCCTGGACGGCAAAACCATAACCACCTTCTCGGATCTCCAGCAGATCATTATCTCCAATCCGCAAAAGGAGATGGATATAACCTATGAGCGTGACGGGATCCTCTTCTCCCGGACCATACGGCCCGGGCTCAACCGCTCCTCCGGGGCAGGATACGTCGGCATAGCCCCCTATGTGCATCCTGTGGTATCCCGCATCCAGCCCGACAGTTCCGCGGAACTCGCGGGGCTCCGGCAGGGGGATGTGATCAAATCGGTGGACGGAGTTTCTGTCGCACACCAGATGGACTTCTATGCGTACCTGATCTCCCGTACTCCGGGAAGCGCCGAGCTCACCGTCCAAAGAGACGGCAGGGAGCTGACTCTCAGCTATGTACCCTCCTACAACGACCAGGGCCACTATGTCAGCGGCTTCGCGTTCCAGGCGCTGGAGATACAGACCCCCGGCTACTCATTCCTCGGCTCCCTCGGCCCGGGATTTGCTGAAGCCGTGGAGACCTTCTTCCTCACCATCCGCAGCATCGGGGTGCTCTTCCGTGGGGTAGATACTGCAGAAGCGGTGGCAGGCCCGATCCGCATCACCTACCTGGTGGGGGACGCCACCACCCAGGGATTCCAGGCGGGCGTCAGGGAGGGGTTTATCACCCTCTTCAGGCTTATTGCCTTTATCAGCATCGCCCTCTCATTCGCTAACCTCCTGCCGATACCCGCGCTTGACGGAGGCCAGATCGTCCTCTCGGTCTACGAGATCATCAGGGGCAGGATGATCAGTCCCAGGAAGTACTACATCCTCCAGCTCATCGGCTTCTCCATCATCATGAGCATCTTCTTCTTCGCCCTGTTAAGCGACATCACCTTCTTTACCAGGCGGTAATACTCCACATGTAATAATAGAAACTGCTGAGTAAATATTATTATTTTTATTAGTAAATATTGCCAATTCTACCAACCGGTACTACAATGAGTTATTACACATATGTTACAACGTGTACATAATTGACTTGCTGGGTACTTACTCTTCACAATATGTAACAGTCACTCTTGTTAATTAATGTGACGGGGGAACTGTGAATGAAATGTCGTACAGCATGGATATCAGGAATTGCAGTATGCATCCTGGTCATAAGTGCATGCAGTTTCAGCTGCAAGCTCACTCGAGATATTGAACACCGAATACTCGGGCGTAATTCCTACCGGATCATTCAGTTTGGTGATACCACCACGAGCCAGCCCGGGTATGTGAATGTCTTCTTCCAGGTGGATACGACCGAAGGAAAACCAGTTAATGACTTGACCACAAGCTATTTCATCATTACCGATGGCGGAATGCCAAACTCCCCTTCGGAGTCAGCTCCACGAATTAAAAAACATGATGAGCTCCCCTATGAGTTGAAAACGGTCCTCATGCTCGATAATACACTCAGCCTCGGCGAGCATATACATGATGTCCAGGAAGCAGCCCGTACTCTGGTGCTCCAGGCGGACGCCATCAATGAAACAGACCGTAACGGCTCCACGGGCAACCAAAAAATTGCTGTGTGGAGTTTTGAAGATGAACCTATTCGCAGGCAGGATTTCACTAATGACGTCGCAGTGCTCCTTGATGCCATTAATGCCATAGAGCTTGGTACCAACTCCACTAACCTCTACGGTGCTGTTGATGTTGGGCTTGATCAATGGTATGACACCTATGACGTGAACAAAATTGTTCAGGGATTCCTCATTGTCCTGACTGACGGAGAGGATACGCGCAGAGCCAGAGAACTCGCTGAAATCGTTGAACGGATAGAACATGAGGGCAAGCGGGTCTTCACCGTAGGTGTTGGAGAAGAAGCGTTTGTTCCTGAAAATATTGAAGCGCTCGAACTGCTCGGGAGCGCAGGATCGTATACGTTCAGGAACTTCAGTGATCTTGTGAGGCATTTTGAACTGATCCAGGACTATTTGCACCGCTTTGCTAACAGTTTCTACAATCTCTACTATTTGACTCCAAGGGTGGATACGGGCATGAACACCCTTGAGATCCAGATTGAACGAAATACCAACAATGATGATGAGACCAACAGAATAGAAACAGCCTATAACAGCGACGGATTATATGCAGTATCGAGAGGCATCTACTTGGATGATACCCGTTACAACCGGGAGACCCGGGGTATTACTGAATTGATTCTTGATCTCGAAGAGACAAAAGAGATTCGAGTAAACATATATTTGGGCAGATACGGAGGAGTGCCGCATATACCTGAAATTTCACTTTCTGATGATTCGAATGGCAGCATTCATTGCATATACACTCCCTACAGTTCTTTATCCGTACACCGCACAGAAAGAAATCTGCCGCAGTTTGGGGGAATCCTGACAATTACCAATATAGATGCTCCAGCAGGTGATGAATTCGTCGTACGGCTCACCGACAGTGCCAACAAAGCTGATCGTGAACTCATAATCAAGATTCATGACTGAATGCGTAATTGCAAGCGACATAACTCAAAATGTTTCATAAAAAAATGTACAACTCATTTATCAGTTCTGCTCTTCAGCCTTTATTATACGTTCATTTATGTTATTTTGTGTGGATGAAACCGCTCTAATATCTGTAATTTATAGCCCATGAAATAAAATGAAATGTCTGACATTTTTTCATTGACAACCCCTATACCCGGTGATACAATTTTTCTTGCATAGAAGCAATATTTATTGCTTCTGAGGTGTGCCCGTCAGGTACACTCGTACGATTACGGTTTCTATACTTTTTAAGGAGGTATTTCATGCGTGTAAGATTTATGCTCATAGCAGCTGCACTGCTTCTTCTTCTGCCTGGAGTGATTTTCTCTGCAGGATCACGGGAGGCAGCAGAACCCGCACCTGACATTATGGCTGATGAGGACTTCGATTATGAGACGCTGGTCAGATTGGCTCAGCAGGAAGGAAAACTTACGGTTACCGATACTTCGAGCAGAATCGTTCCGGTTGCTGAAGCATTTGCCGAAAAGTACGGTATTGAAGTAAGCGGTACGAAGATGGGAAATCCCGAGCAGATCACCCGTACGAGGCGTGAAGTAGATGCGGGCAACGTGCTTACTGATGTCATCGGCATTGCTTCAGGCCCGGAACTTATCAATGACCTGATTCCCAACAACTACGTCATCAACTGGGTCCCGCCCAATATGCGTGATGTGATCCCCGAAGATTTCCAGTATCCCCTCACCTACCGGATCATGCAGCGAATATTCGGCTACAATACCGGCGCATACGATGAGAGCCCGATAACAAACATCTGGGAACTCACCGAACCGCAGTGGAAGAATAAAGTGATGCTCCGTGACCCCGCCACTACTACGGATCATATTAGCTTTTTTGCCACCCTCACTAGGGATGATTACGCTTCCCAGCTTGCTGATGCCTACAAGGCGCATTACGGAACTGACCTGGTCACGACAGAAGAGAATGCCGGATGGGAATGGCTCAAGCGGTTCTTCGCAAACGAACCGATCACATTTGGAAGTGACGGCGATGTCGGTGATGCCGTAGGCGCTCCCGGACAGACTGATCCTCCCGTGGGACTCTATAACTATACCAAGCACCGCGACATAGAACGGCAAGGACTGGAACTGGGCGTGATGTTCGACCTGATCCCCTTCATAGGCTATGTTGAGACCACCCATGTGGCGATTGTCAACGGCGCTCCCAATCCCCATGCCGCCCGTCTGTACGTGCACTTTCTTATGACTGAAGAGGGAGTGGGACAATGGACAATGAGAGACATCGGCGGGTATTCACCCAATCCGCAGGTAGGCACCCACCCGGACGACGAACTTGGCTCATTTGACGCATGGGCGCCCTTCCTGGTGAACCCTGACGGCAAACTGTACTGGACACTCCAGGAGCAGATTCTTGACATGTGGATGCTGAGCCGGCAGTAACAGCTGCCGATCACCGTTCGGTACTGAGAGGAACTATTCAATGCGAAGATTGACTCCCGGTCGCCTTGCCCTGAGGGCAAGGCACCGGCTTGTACGCCTGAGGCACAACCCGACGGCTATACTTGCCATTATCATCGTGCTGCTGCTCATCTATCTGGTGATCGGCCCGCTTATCTCCATCCTTTCAGAGGCATTCGTTGTGCACTCCAGGGATGCCGCCAGATTCGGTCAAGATGCTGGGTCATTTACTACACGATACTTGCAGCGTGTCTTTACTTCCCCGGTGAGCGTGGTATTCTTCTGGAATCCCCTCGTACGCACGGTGGTGATTTCACTAGCCATAGTGGTTGGTGCGGTATTTCTGGGATTCATCCTCGCGTGGATCCTTGTGCGCACCGACTGTCCCGGCAGAAACTTCTACAGCAAAGTGCTCATTCTATCCTACGTAGCTCCTTCATGGACATTTGCCCTCGCGTGGACCACGATTTTCAAGAACCGCAGGGTGGCAGGCTCCTTCGGGCTCATGGAAACCCTCGGGTTCTCCCCCCCGGACTGGATTGCCTACGGAGGAGTGCCTATCGTCATTACGCTTGTGCTCAGCTACTTTCCTCTTGCCTTCCTCCTCTTCGGCGGGGCCTTGCAGACCGTTGACGCACAGCTTGAAGAGTCGGCCCGTGTCGTAGGGGCTCCGAGATCGCTCATTCTCAGACGTATTGTGCTTCCGCTGCTGCTGCCCGCGCTCATGTCGTCAGGCCTGCTCATCCTCTCGAGATCTCTGGGATCCTTCGGAACTCCCTACATCCTCGGCTCTCCTACTGACTTTCAGGTGCTGGCCACTTCGCTCTACGGGGCGATCAATCGGGGCGAACAGGGCATCGCCGGCATCCTCACCATCGTGATCGTTCTGCTCGGTGTCGGCGCGGTATCGATAGACCTCTTTTTCGTCCGCGAAGCACGGAGATTTGTGACGATCTCCGGAAAGGGGGGAACCAGGACTATCTTGCCTCTAGGGAAGCTGAAGACTCCTGTATTCCTCTTTGTCGGCTTCATATTCATGGTATCGGTGGTGCTTCCCCTGTGTGCCCTCTTTCTCTCCACCATAACCCACCGGGTAGGCGTGTTCACCCGGGACAATTTTACCCTGGAATACTGGTTTGCCTCTGCAATGCCTCGACTGGGAGGCCGGGGCGGCATTTTCCGCGATCCGGTAATCCTGCAGGCGGCATTGAACAGCCTCAGGGTATCTATTTCGGCTGCCCTCATTGCCGGTATCTTCGGCACATTCATCGGGTACGTAGCAACGAAGTACCAGCACAACAAGATCGGCGGATTTCTCAAGCAGATATCCTTTATTCCCTGGCTGGTGCCTACCATCGGGTTCGGCGCGGCTTACCTCTCACTGTTCGCCGTACAGCGCGGACCAATACCCAGCCTCTACGGGTCAGTATCGCTTATTATTTTAGCAATGGGCATCAAGTACCTGCCCTTTTCAGCACGCGCGGGCACGTCGGCGATGATGCAGCTCGGCCCTGAACCCGAGGAGTCGGCAATGATCTGCGGCGCTTCCTGGTCGAAGAGCTTCAGGCGTATCGTCATCCCGGTGCTCAAGAAGACCCTTGCGGTGGGCATTGTCCTCCCCTTTGTCATGGGCATGAAGGAACTTACCCTGGTGATATTCCTCGTCTCCCCGGGACATGAGGTCCTCACCACCCAGGTGCTCCGGTACATTGACTACGGTTTCACCCCCATGGCAAATGCGGTAACCGTTGTGATTATTGCGGTAATATCTGTTATCTACCTGTTGTTCCAGAAAATTACCGGCACCAGTCTCGTTAAGGGACTTTCATCTTCATAAGGTAAGGAAATCGAGATGGCTGAGATACGAATCAAGAACCTGACTAAAACATTCGGCAAGTTTACCGCAATTGACAACCTGACGCTCACCATGGGAGACCGGGAATTCGTTTCCCTGCTGGGACCCTCAGGGTGCGGCAAGACTACTACGCTGCGGATTCTCTCCGGTCTCGAGGAACCGACTGCCGGGGAGGTATTTTTTGATGACCAGGTCATGAGCTCCGCTGAAACGGGGGCATGGATCCCGCCGGAGAAGCGCGGCATAGGACTGGTCTTCCAGAGCTACGCGCTGTGGCCCCACATGACCGTGTGGGACAACATCGACTTCGGCCTGGAAATGCAGCACTTAACCCGTGAGAAGCGGAAGCGGCTCATAGAGGAGATCCTCACCCTCCTGCAGATCCAGGAGCTCGGCAAGCGGTACTCCTACCAGCTCTCCGGCGGACAGCAGCAGCGTGTCGCCCTCGCTCGCTCCCTGGTGCTCCAGCCGAAGGTGCTGCTGCTTGATGAGCCGCTGAGCAACCTCGACGCGCGGCTGCGCATTGAAATGCGTGCAGAACTCACCCGGCTCCACAGCCAGCTGCAGAACACAACGATATTCGTCACCCATGACCAGCTTGAAGCAATGACCCTCTCAACCCGCATTGCAGTCATGAAGGACGGCATGCTCCAGCAGTACGCGCCTCCC
>SKXS01000025.1 GCA_007128345.1 Spirochaetia bacterium | reverse complement strand
GCATGCGCGGGGTCTCCTTATGTGCGTAACGATTGTAGACCAAACTTGATTAATAGACAACAATGAGATTACCATGGATTACATAAGGACATAGATATGCAGGTGGTTCGTACACTCATAGATACGGGATATCAAGCGTACCTCACGGGGTTTTCTGCCCTTGACAGATATTTTGGACTTGAAGATCCCGGTATGGTTTCTCTGGCAACAGATGCCGGCCTGATAGACCTCTGCTCGCTCTTTGAAGAGGCCAGCTTCCCTGGAAACTATACCGCGGATGTGGCTGTGAGCGATTCCCAGAGCAATACCTGCTTCCTCATCCGGTCGGTGGATCACGAAGCGGAATTTCAAGGCAGCCTCAGGTACACCTCGTTCAGGTACGACTGCCTGACCCATGCATACAGGGATCCTGAGGATATCTACTGGGACCTGCGTAATCCAGGAGAGCTGGACATACCATTGCCTGACAGCAGTTCTGTGACCAGGGGATGGGCGGTCGTTTCAGATGCAGCCATCTTGGCTGCACGATACGGCTTCACTGCCGGCAGGGAAACTGTGCATATGCTCGCGTCACATGGGCAGCGGTGCGCCATGCGTCTAGACCAGATGGAGCAGCATATGCTGCTGCGTCAGGTCCTGTTATCCAGGGATCCTGCATCCGCCCTGCGCATCCTCATGGAAAGCGGATTTATTGACAGGCATTGGCCGATCATTGCCGCCATGCGGGGCATATCTCAGAGCAAGGACTTCCATCCGGAAGGAGATGTGTGGGAACATACCTTGGAGACATTCAGCTATCTGAAGCATCCGGACCTTTTGGTATCACTGGCACTCCTGCTCCATGATTCGGGAAAGCCCAAGTCTCAACGGCAGGGGAAGAACCTCTTTGACCAGCATGCTCAAATTGGGTCGAATATGGCAGCGGCATTTCTCTCCTCGCTGAACTTTGATGCTTCTCTTGTGCGCGGAGCAGCATTCCTCATCCGCGAACATATGGTTCCGTCTTACATTCCAAAGCTTTCGGTCTACCGTACAGAAAAGACCATGAATTCTCCCCTGTTCCCCCAGCTGCTTGAACTCTTCCGGTGTGATCTATCCGCGACATTCCAAGGTATTGACAGCTACTATGCTGCCTGTGAAGCCTATCGGCGCTACCTGCGTCACAGGAACAGTCCCTACCGCAATAGTGACGGGTCATTGAGGAGGCATCATGGATAGCAGCTACATCATACGTGGAGGCAGGCCTCTTGAAGGAGAGATACCAGCAGGAGGCAACAAGAACGCAGCTCTGCCCTGCATTGCAGCCGCTCTTCTGACCAATGAACCAGTTGAGCTCTCCAGAGTGCCTGAAATTGAGGATGTGCAGGTCATGCTGCAGCTAGCTCAAGAGGCGGGAGCTTGTATAACCCGCCTGGCAGGCGGGAGGTACCGCATCCAGAGGAATGCGATAGTAACCCGCGTGCCCGGGGAACTGGCTGACCGAATCAGGGCATCCATCCTGCTGGCAGCTCCCATGCTGGCCGTGGGAGGATCCCTCACACTCCCTCCCCCAGGAGGGGATGTGATCGGGTACCGCAGGCTTGATACCCATTTTCTCGTCTTCAGTTCATTTGGCGGTGAGGCGTCAATACAGGAAAATGGGGATATTAGCGTAGAGATGGTACGGGAACCCTCTGGTGAGGTCTTCCTAGACGAGGCCTCAGTGACAGCAACTGAGAATGCGGTCATGCTTGCTTCAGCCATTCCAGGCAGGACGGTCATAACCAATGCGGCCAGCGAGCCGCATGTGCAGGATCTCTGCAGGATGCTCGTGCTCATGGGAGCGCACATCGAGGGGATTGGATCAAATCTTCTGACGGTTGAAGGAAGCAGGAATCTACGGGGCTGCAGCGTCACCCTCGGGCCGGATTACATGGAAATCGGGTCATACATCGGCCTCATCGCATCAGTCGGAGGCAGGATTTGCATAACCGGAGTTGAGCACCATCATCTGCGCATGATCTCCCTGGAGTTCGGCAAGCTCGGCATTTCATGGGAGAAGCACGAAGAATCGCTTGTATGCACCTGCACAGACAAAAGATCGGTTGTCCCTGATATTGGGGGGATTATTCCGAAGATTGACGATGCTCCCTGGCCTGGGTTTCCATCGGACTTAATGAGCATCATGGCCGTAACAGCGACCCAGACCGCAGGAACGGTGCTGATCCATGAGAAGATGTTTGAATCACGCCTGTTCTTTGTAGATACGCTGATTCGTATGGGGGCAAGCATTATCGTGTGCGACCCCCACCGGGCGGTCATTACTGGCCCGTCACGTCTAAAAGGCCAGGATGTTGCCTCTCCTGATGTCCGGGCCGGGATGGCTCTGGTCATTGCGGCACTGAGTGCCAGGGGGGAAAGCCGCATTCAAAATGTCTACCAGATTGAACGAGGATACGAGGGGCTCTGTCGCAAGCTAAGTTCTATAGGAGCTGACATTAAACGCATTCCCTAAGCAGATATGCACAAGTTATCCACAGGGTGGGCTTTTGAGCTGTATGGTTCTCTTATCGGAGCAGGTATATGGGTATGAAGGGGCAGAAAATAGATCATATTTGCAATTGATTGTCTGAAAGTAAGTTAAAAATTTACACTTAACATGTATGTTAAGAAATTTTGACACACTTCAGCAAAAGTAAAAAAAACTAAATTCGAGGCAAACAAGCCAAACTTATTCACAAGTTATCCACAATTAATGTACTCGTACGATAACCCTTTCCTCTTACTGAAATTATTGGATTATTCCCCTCATATGCAGGAAGCACGTCTGAGATTTTCTTCCTCAGTTTTGAAATATATACGTCCACCACCCGAGAGCTGTCTGCATGCTTCACCCCAAGATAGTCAGCAATGATCTCCTTGGGACAAACGGATCCATCGACATTCACGAAGAGCAGCAGGAGCCTGAACTCCTTTTCGGTTATGGAAAGCACATTTCGATCGCCCATGATGAGTTTTCTGGTAAACCGTACTGATCCGTTGCCGAAATCGATCATTCTGGTTCTGAGATTCCTCTTGATGCGGTAGACGAATTCCTTCCTTCCGGCGGGAAGGATCAGCGCATCGGCACACCCGGCTGTCAGTGCAGTATCAAACACCCGGCACGTGCTTCCCCAAACCATGCAGGGAGGCGAGTACGCTTGGGAGAGAATATCAGGTATGTGAGGGATATCAGCATCCTCAATGATATAGAGGTCAGCGTCGTAGCTGCAGAGCGGAATATCGCTTAGGACAAAGGATATTTCCGGGCACTCAGCGATGAGTTCGAACCGCAGGGCCCCAAGAGGCATAATATCACCGATCCAGTTTACGGTATATGCATCTGTCATGATTCAGGTTCCTTCTGGGTTGAGATAGATGCGACTGTTCAGGGCTTCCTGAACATGCGCGCCGGTGACCCTTCTTCGGCAAGGTGCATACTGGGCCATAATCCGGATCCGTGTCAGGGCATGCTTCAGTTCCCGGACATTCCCCGGCCAGGGGTAGTCCATGAGCATGCGCATGGCCTGATCAGTGAAATCCAAAGGGTAGTCAGGCAGCGAGAAGTGGTGGATCAGAATAGGTACATCTTCAGGCCGTTCCCTCAGCGGCGGTATGTGTATATGAAGCGTATGTATTCGGTAGAATAGATCGGAGCGAAATGAGTTTCTGTTCATGAGTTCGGCGAGATCTTGATTCGTGGCAGCAACGATCCGTGTGTCAACGGGTATACTCCTGCTGCTGCCGACGCGGATGACTCTCCGTGTCTCCAGGATCCTCAGCAGCTTCGGCTGCATGGCGAGGTCCATATCCCCTATCTCATCCAGCAGGATGGTGCCCTGGTGCGCCTCTTCGAGATATCCCTTGCGGTCGCGATGTGCTCCGGTAAAAGAACCCCGCTGGTGACCGAAGAGCTCGCTTTCTGCAATATGTGATGACAAAGCGCAGCAGTTTACGGTGATAAACGGATGCTGGCTGCGTGAAAGACGGTGCAGCAGCGAGGCTATGATTTCTTTACCGGTTCCTGTTTCACCGGTAATCAGGACCGCATCCGGCAGGGGCGCATAGCGAAAAATTCGCAAACGTACCTCATCGGATACTTTGCTGATCCCGGCAAACTCACGTGCCAGCATGTCATGGACTCCCGGCTCGCAGACGGATTCCTGCCGACGGTATGTAGTTTTAAGCACTGCTTCCTTCAGCTGAATCATATTCAAAGGCAGGGGAATGAAGTACGCGGCACCAATGAGCGCCAGGTCGCATATCTTCTGTATCTGCTGCGGCTTGTGGATAATGAACAGTGATGTATGCAGAAAGCTGTGTACAAACGGAAGCACAGCATCAGGAAAATCAGCACCGGTGGAGTGCATGTTGAACAATACAATGTCAGGTCTGTGCTTGCTGAACAGCTTGATTCCTGAGCTAAGTGAGTATGCACTGATGTGTGTGCATAGGGGGAATGCTTCCCGGACAGCGATGTGTAAAGCATGGTGTCTATCAATCGTCAGCAGGCAGCTCATCATGCATACTTTACCCCGAGACTGAGGCCGGGGATATCATACTCTGGATGTACCCTTTACTTGGTAACATCAGCGTCAGGTAATCGATAAGATCAGGAAAAATCTATTGAAAGCATTGCATATATAAGGGTACAATACGGATACTATGAAAAAAAGATGGGTTTTGATTACCATGCTGGTTTTTGCTGCCTGTGCGTTTGCTGCGGCTGACACCACTCAAGTGCTCAGTCCCATAGAGCAGGCATATCAGGAAATCGGTATAGCTCCTGCGATGGAGTTGAAACAGTACGGGTACGACTTGTTCGGGCGTTGGGTTCCTTCAGCTGTAGGGCCGGTCGGGGGTGACTATATCCTCGGGCCGGGAGACGTACTGCGCATCTACATTTGGGGAGAGCCGGTGGAATTAGGAGCGCTGCAAAGCACCTATGAAATTCCTGTGGCTGAAGACGGAAGGTTGTTCTTCTCTCCCGTGGGAAGAGTATCTGTATGGGGTACCTCCATTGATCGTGTCAAAGAGCTGCTGACTGATCAGCTCAGGCTCAGATACCGGAACTTTCAACTGGACATCGTTCCTGCTGAAGTGAGACAGATTCCGGTATTTGTCAGCGGTTTTGTCAACCAGCCTGGTGTGGTCACTGCCAACAGCCTCTGGTCGATTCTTGATGTACTGAGTGCTGCGGAAGGGGTGTCCAAGGACGGTTCACTCAGAACAGTAATGATTGTCCGGCCGCAGGGAACCGTACATGTAGATCTCTATGATCTGTTTATCTTCGGCAAAGGAGATCTGCCGAAGATACAGGAAGGAGATGTAGTGCTGGTGCCCCCGATTGGGAATGTAGTGGCTGGTGGAGGCGAAGTCGTCCGACCCGGAATATATGAGCTTGCTGAGGGTGAAACCATTGAGGATCTTCTGCGTTTTACCGGAGGGGTGCGCTTCAGCGGCGCGATGGAGCGGGGCACCCTTATCCGCAGGGACGGTACTGACTTTTCTGTACATGAAGGGAGCGTGCGCAACCGGGAGTTTCTCACTCAACCGGTGATGAACGGTGATCTGCTCCTTTTTGCACTCACCGGATCAGCACAGGCGAACCTGGCGACTGTGGGCGGTCATGTGCTGTATCCTGGGGTATACTCAATTACTGAAACACGCATGCTCTCATCACTGCTGCGTAAAGCACAACTTAGGCCTGATACGGATCTTACGTTTGGTACCTTGGAACGGATGCTCCCTGATGAAGACGGGAATTCATACCTGGTATTCAATGTCGCTCAGATCCTGAATCAGGACAATGAGATAGACATTGTGCTTGCTCCGATGGATTCGGTTACGCTCTACAGAAAGGAACTCAGCCTTGCCCAGGCTCCCGTCCATGTATTTGGCGAGATTGAGGGAGGCATAGCTGCATACCGTCCGGGAATTACCCTGCTGGATGTACTTGCCAGCCGGCGCATTGAATCTCCCGAACGCTACCAGGCGAGAATCATCCGGTCCGGAGAAACCGTAGAGCTGATACTGCTTCGGGATCTGCTGGTACGGGGGGACAAAACAAAGAATGTACTCCTCCAGCCCGGTGATCGGGTTGTGGTAGTGCGCAATGACGAGCTTGCCTATGACGAAGGAAGCATAAAGGTGCTGGGCAATGTGGCTGGACCAGGTGTATATACCGTCACTACGGGTATGAAGCTGTCAGACGTGCTTGAAGCTGCGGGCGGGTTTACTGACCAGGCGTATCCCAGCGGTATGGTCGTGCTCAGGGATTCGGTAAGGCAGAAGCAGGCTGAACAGCTGAGCCAGTCAGCTGCGCTGCTGGAACGGCAGATAGGCCAGCTCATCCAGGCTATGGGGACTGATACGCTCAGCAGTGATGTGAAGATGGTGCTGCAGGCCCAGATCATCCAGCAGCAGGCGGTACTGGACCTTGCATACGATCGGTCACATGAAGATCTTGGAAGGATCGCCTTGAGCATCGGTGATATCACGAGCGTGGATGAGATCAGAGGCACGCCCAATGACATCCTTCTTGAGGATGGTGATTCTGTCTTTGTGCCCAAAAGACCTGACTACGTTATTGTGATGGGAGATATGCAGACCGGCATAGCGATTCCCTTTGAGCCGAAAAAAACAGTTCGGGAGTACATCACCGAGGTAGGGGGCATATCTACAAGCGATCACAGACTGACGGTGATTAAGGCAAGCGGCAAGATGGTTCAGGGTGAGCGTACCCTCTTTGGCGGCAGCACTATCGGACGGGAGCTCCTGCAGCCGGGAGATATTGTTCTGGCAATCAGGGAACTGCGCATCCCATCAGGGATTACCATAAGCAGAGGCCTGATATCCCTCATTGAGACGGCAAACAATACGGCTTCTCTCATCCTGAATATGATCGAAATACGGGATAAATGGTAAAAGAACTGTGTACCACTACTCATGCAGCCTGCTTGTTGAAGCAGGCTGCATGCATGGTTACCTGACCTGAATGATGACCCTTCGAGTCCTCGGTCCGTCCCACTCGCAGAGGTAGATGCCTTGCCAGGTGCCGAGGGTAAGCTCCCCCTTTACTACTGGTACAGCAGCAGAGAACCCAAAGAGGCTTGCCTTGATGTGAGCAGCTGAATTACCTTCGCTGTGCGCATACCCGTCTTTGAAGGGAATGACCTTATTCATTTCGCTGATGATATCTTTGCGCACATCAGGGTCTGCGTTTTCATTGAGGGTTATCCCGCAGGTTGTATGCGGGACATACACCATGCAGGTTCCCTCTTCAATTTCTGATTCATGGAGAATGGAGCGTACTTTATCCGTAATGTCTAGCATCTCCACCTGTTCTTTGGTTTCAATACCAATCTGTCTCGTCATAATGAGCTCCTTATCTCTGCAGTTCCTCGATCCCCCTCTTCAGGACATCATCAAACTCAAGGTTGTATATAGGCGGAAAGTCCATTCTTCTGTGGTATTCCTGAATGATCAGCATCTGCATATACCTTGAGGAAAGTTCATATCCTTCATCCTGAAGAGATGTTACAAACTGTTCTATTGGTGCATCATCCATCTCCGGATTTTCATCTGCAAAGGCTTCCAGCTTCTTGCTTCGCAGCAGATCGCTTGCCGCCTTGGACTCTTCATCGGTCAGCTTATCCGTTTCAACTATGATGTCCGGGCTGATTCCTGATGCTTCAATGTCCTGACGGTTCGGCGTTACGTACTTTGATATGGTGAGCTTGAAAAAATCCCGGTCAAACGGATAGACCCCTTGGACATACCCCTTCCCGAAGGTACGTTCGCCTATAACCAATGCCCTTTCATTGTCCTGCAGTGCTCCGGAAAGGATTTCTGAACCGGAAGCTGATCCGCGGTCAACGAGTATAACAACGGGGATATCCTTTGGGACCTGGAGTGCTGCAGAGGCCTGGTAGATTCTGCTTTGTCCGGGAACCCTGGATTCCGTACTTACAATAGTTCCTTCACTTAAGAAGTAGTCGGCAATCCTGCGGACAGCGTTAAACTCACCACCCGGGTTTTGGCGCATGTCTATGATCAGTGAATCGTATCCCTCTTCACGGAAGGACTCCAGGGCTTCAAGCACTTTCTCCGGAGTAATTGGAGTGAACTGGAGAATTTTCAGATATGCGATATTTCCATCAATCATGTCATACTGAACCGTTGGTACAGTTACGATATCACGGGTGATGACCACATCATAGCTTACCTCATCACTCCGGTAGATTGTCACCGTGACGTCAGTTTTCGGTTCGCCCCTGAGTCTCCTGGATGCCTCTTCTGCAGTGAGTGCATCAACCTCTTCCCCGTCTATGTGGGAGATCAAGTCTCCTGCGTGCAGTCCTGCCCGGTGGGCGGGGGAACTGGGAAAAGGAGCCACAACAGTCACCATGTAGGAAGCAGGGTCTTGTGTCCTGTGCGCAGGATCCGGCTTTGAAATATATGCGCCTATGCCCCCGTACATGCCCGTCGTGGTGTCGGTGATGCGTGATGACTTGTCTTCAGGGATGTAGGCAGAGTACGGATCATCCAATGCACTGAAGAGGCTGTCAACCAGGTATTCGTACATCCGGTCATGGTCAAGCTCGTGAATGAAGTTTCTGTCTATGAACCGGTACAGTTCCTCAATTTTTCTCAGATTTTCATTTATGCTGTCCAGTGAGTCTGGATTCTGAACGGATGGCTGTGAAGGACGAATGGGAAACCGGTCAGGGATGAGCTGTTCGTCCAGGTCGATCCCTTCGGCAGTCTTCAGGAAGGAAGAAACACTCTCCTCCGAAAGTGGTGAAGCCTCAACAGAGGAGCTGTCGGACGTTATTCCCGGAAGCACAAAGGCTAGAGAGCCGGCAAAGACCATCAGAAAGATAATTCCATATGTGATTATGTGTCTTCTCATACATGTAAGTATACTGAATATATCTTCTATTGACCACATTGATTTGGATGCTTACACTTTACATTATGGATATTGATCAGGACACTGGCGGATCTGAAACTCCAACGCATAAGTTAAAAAGAAAACCTCGGCACGTGTTCCTTATTCCTCTCATCTGGGAAATTGTTCGGTTCGGGTTCGTATGGAACATGACGAGCCGGTCATTGAATCCAGGGCAGGACTGGGGTACAGGATTATACCTCCTATGGTTCAGTGCGCCGGCTTTAGCCGTCATATCACTGCTGTGCATCCTGTGGCTTTCCGCAACCCCCCAGCCGGCAGGAGAGGCGGCTGCGGCTATGGCAAAGGGGTTTCAGGGGCTGCTCGGGCTGGCGGCCGCAGTCCCGCTTATCAGTGAGCTCACCCGCCATCAGCTTTTTTACCGGGGTGAAGGAATAGTTGTCGGAGGGCTGGCTGTTATGGACCTGCTCATGTGCGTGCTGCTCATCCGTATCCTGGTACCGAATCTATCAAGCAAGACCTAAAAAAGGAGGTGCTGCGTGCTGCTGTATATACAATTCCCTTCCTGGCTGACACCGGAGATCATCCCTGGATTTCCCCTGAGGTGGTATGCCCTCATGTATCTGGTCGCGTTCGGGCTGACCTATGTGCTGGTGATGGTGCAGGTGAAGCGAGATTCGCTTCCCCACACATCCGATGACATAGCATCCCTGTTTATCTGGGCAATCATTGGACTGCTGCTCGGGGCTAGGTTATTCGGAACGATCTTCTATGATCCGACCGGGTACTATCTCCGCAACCCCTGGATGATATTCTGGCCGTTCATGGGGGGAAGATTTGTCGGATTCCAAGGTATGAGCTATCACGGGGGACTTATCGGTGCTGTTGCAGGGGGATGGATCTACTGCAGGCGTCATAGGATATCGTTTCTCAAGATGGCTGACCTCTTTGTAACTGCCATACCTCTGGGCTACACCTTCGGGCGCATCGGCAACTTTATTAATGGTGAGCTCTGGGGGAGGGTGACTACGCGGCCCTGGGGTGTTGTGTTTCCCTTTGCCACAAGGTTTTCAACCCGATACGAGTGGGTGCGTGACATTGCTGATCAGGTGGGCATAGCCTACGAAACCGGGCAGCTGGTCAACCTGCCCCGCCATCCGTCTCAGCTCTATGAGGCGTTTTTGGAGGGAATCCTCCTGTTCATTGTGCTCTGGTTTGTCCTCAAGCGCCGCTCCAGGTATCCTGGGTTCATGCTCAGCTGGTATCTCATCGGTTACGGGATCGCCCGGGTCATTGCTGAGTACTTCAGGGAGCCCGATGCGGACATCGGCTTTGTGATAGCATTGGGGCGGGAAACTGAACCCCAGGCGCTCTTTCTGTCGCTTCTTAACATATCCATGGGGCAGCTGCTGAGCATGCTGATGATTCTCTCGGGTGCAGTCTTGCTGATACTGTTCAGGAAACGGGCAGTCATGAAGGGCCTCATCAGCCTCTAGACTTGGATAAGGGGAGGTATAGAACCCATGGGCAGCTGTCACGGACATGCACTCGCAGCAGCCATGAACAGGCTGTATGAACGGGGCTTGACTACGATTTCGGGAGGCAACATATCGTGCAGGGATGATCACGGGGTTATGTGGATTACACCCGGGGGCGTGGACAAAGGAACGATCACCGGTGACGACATCATCGCTGTCCATCCCGACGGAAGCATATCAGGTAGGCACCGTCCCTCACTTGAGACGGCTTTCCATGCGAGACTCTATGAGGTGCGGGATGATATTAAAGCAGTCATCCATGCCCATGCTCCTTCGTTAAGCTCATTCTGCATAGCTAGGATTCCCCCTGATACCGCATGTTTCCCCCAAATATTCCAGGAATGCGGAAAAGCGGTCATGAGCGGCTATAAGATGCCAGGAAGCAGGGATCTGGCTGAGGCAATCGCCGTGCAGGCGGCGGAAGGCGCTCATATCATCCTGCTGGATAATCATGGTGCCCTTGCCGTTGGCGGTTCCCTTCAGCAGGCACTCCAGCGTTTTGAGGCAGTTGATGTGTGCGCCGCTTCATTATGCTATGGAACGCTCACGGGTCTCCCGGGTAGCGTTTTGCCCCAAAATGCTAGGGATCTGCTCTTCCGGCAGGTTCCGCATGCGTCTGATGTGAGGGAATATAAGGACCTGTATCCCGAAAAACGCGCTGAGCTTATCAGCATCTGCAGCAGGGCGTACAGGCGGGGTCTTATGACCAGTTCGCTGGGAAGCTGTTCCCTACGCACGGGAGCGGATGCCTTCATCATTACTCCCCAGGGTCACGACCGCTCAGCCCTCGAACCCTCCCAGCTCGCGCATGTCCGTGAAGGGGAACCCTTCGGACTTGCCAGCCCCGATATCTGGTATGCCGTGCACCAGGCTGTCTATCGTGCGTGCCCCGATGTGCATGCGCTGGTGCTCTCATCGGCTCCTGCGGTGCTTGCATTCGCAGGTACCCAAACCGTTCACGATACCCGAACTTTAACAGAGGGATACATGATCCTCGGTACCATACCGCAGGTGCCTATGCAGGAAGCACTCTCTGACTCAGGAACACTCCCTTCGCTGATAAGGAAACGATCGCCAGCTGTGCTCATCTCCCATTGCGGTCTGCTGGCTTCGGGGGATACTCTCCTGCAGGCCCTTGACCGCGTCGAGGTTGCTGAAGCCGGCATGCGCGCAGAGCTCTGGGCAAGACAGCTGGGGAACGTCACCAGACTAACCGGAGATGAGCTCAAAGCGATGGACAGGTCGTTCCATCTGCGCTAGAAGTGAGAGATTTCAGATCGCAGTTCAGCAAACCCACGCTTGATGACATCATAGATCACCCGGATTTTCTCGTCATGATGTATGAATGCCGATTTCATGGCATTAATGGCCACCTTTTCAAGATCTCCCAGGGTGAGGTTGAAGTGCTCTGCAGCTAGCGCGTACTCACTCGTGAGGGTTGTGCCGCTCATAAGCCGGTTGTCAGCACAGAGGAACACCCGGAAGTTATTCCTGAAAAAGAGGATGAAGGGATGTTCATCAATGGAGGAAGCTGCACCGGTATGCAGATTTGAGGAGAGGCACATTTCTATGGGGATGCGCTTGTCCCGAACAAAGTGGGCAAGGGAACCCATTTTTTCGATGTGGGTTCCATGGTAGCTGATATCTTCGGTGAGTCGGGTGCCGTGCCCGATCCGGTGGGCCCCGCATATCTGCACTGCCTGCCAGATGGACTCAATGCCGAATGCTTCGCCGGCATGGATAGTGATATTGAAATTCCTGTTGCGTATGTACTGGAACGCGTCCAAATGGCGCTTCGGCGGATGACCTGACTCATCACCGGCAAGGTCGAAGCCCACGACACCTCTGTCGCTGAATGCTACAGCGAGTTCAGCCACGGCCAGCGACCATGCGGGATCCTGGTTCCGAAGTGCACAAAGGATGAGGCCAAAACGGGTGCCGGTCTTCCTCCGTCCCCGTTCTAGTCCGCGAAGCACTGACTGGACCACTGATTCAAGGTTGAGTCCCTTCTGCTGGTGCAGGATGGGGGCAAAGCGTATCTCTACGTACACTACCCGATCTGCGGCAAGGTCAAGTATGGATTCGTACGCAGCCCGTTCCAGGGCTTCTTCAGTCTGCAGCACCCCCACAGCGACGGAAAACGTCTGGAGATAGAGCGAGAGGCTTTTCTGCTTTGCGCCGCGGTGAAACCATGCTGACAGTTCGTCTGGATCCCATGACGGGAGGTCCACTGACTGCGCCTTTGCCAGCTCGATAATGGTCTGCGGCCTGAGCCCTCCGTCAAGATGGTCATGGAGCTCAACCTTGGGCATGCGCTGTATCAGATCATGGGTAACCATACCCTATGATACACCATGAGCACATGATTACAAAGCATGATCTACCCGTAAGCACTGAAAACCATACCGGCCTGTATGTAACCTTCACCTGATATATGCTTCTGATGAATGCGGTACTATGCTTTTCAGTGAAGTGTATGGATAATGACCGATTACTGGATATTCGCAGCTGTCTCCGCACTATTGAACCCGTAGGATGCAGACAGCGTATTCCCTTGCTCTATCTTCCTGATCTCTTTCCTCCACAGGTCCGAATATGATACACTCAGAAACCTGAATGTCGTGGCGAGCCCTAATTGTCAGGCACAGCTTGCTGCACGCAGGATGAAGAAACAAGATGCATCTTTATAGATTAGCAGCGATAAAACCCCGGATTCTTTAGATTTGCGGTAATTCACAAATGCGTGATGTGCATGGTATAGAACAGGAGAAGCGGCACGTGAAGATTGAGCAGACAGGCAATTGGGTACGCAGACAGGGGCCAGGTATTATACTCATTGGCCTGCTCGCTCTGGTGAGTGAACTGGCAAGTACCTTTATTGGGGAAACCCTCATGGGGTTCGAGCGAAGCCCCGTATCTTCAGTGATGGTGGCGCTGCTTATAGGACTGACCATCAGGAACATCCGTCCCCTTCCGAAGATCTTCGCGGGGGGAGTATCCTTCGGCACTAAGGGTATACTGCGATTGGGGATCATCCTGCTGGGCTTGAGGCTGAGCATCGTCGATATGGTTCAGGTTATCCGGGTAGGTCTGCCGGTTATCGTGGTGTGCGTGGTTGTAGGACTTCTGCTTCCCCATGTGATCAACCGATGGATGAAGCTCCCTGTTCCCCTGGTCACGCTGATCAGCGTGGGGACCTC
>SKXS01000070.1 GCA_007128345.1 Spirochaetia bacterium | reverse complement strand
GCCTTGATGTGCTCTGCAGTAAGCGGTTCCAGGTAGAGGCGGTCGGATGTGTTGAAGTCCGTAGAGACCGTTTCGGGATTCGAGTTGATGAGGATAGTTTTCCTGCCCAGCCGCTGGAAGGCAGGGGAGGCCATGGTGCAGCAGGTGTCAAACTCAAGTCCCTGGCCGATCCGGTTGGGTCCGCTGGCAAGGATGATGACTCCCTCTTCGCCTAAGGGTATGCCTTCATCAGTCTCGCCCCAGGTTGCATAGAAGTAGGGCGTGGCAGCTGCGAATTCCCCGGCGCAGGTATCAACCATGTGAAACGAGGGTAAGATTTGATAGTCCCGACGCATAGCCTCAATATCTGGTGCGCTCGTTCCGGTAAGTTCTGCGATACGCTGATCCGAGAGCCCAAACTCCTTTGCTTCTGCAATCAGCTGCGCAGAAATTCTAGGCCCTGCTGCTTCCAGGGAATGCTCAAGTGCAACCTGCTGAAGCATGTAGTGGATAATCCATCGGTCAAACCCTGATGTCTCCATGATCCAGTCAATGCCTGCTTCTCCCTGTTGCTTGAGCAGTGTATACATGGCGAATATACGCAGCGGATGCGCTGAGGAGAGAAACTTGTGCAGCTCATACTCGCTTGCATCCAGAGGCTCAAGTCCCTCCCATCCCTGTTCAATGGACCTAATGGCTTTATTGAGCGCCTCCATGACCGTCCGTCCTATGGCAAGTGCCTCGCCCACGCTCTTCATCTGGGTTCCTAATGCTGAATAGCTCATGGGGAATTTCTCAAGCTCGAAGCGGGGGACCTTTACTGCACAGTAATCCAGGGCCGGTTCAAAGCAGGATACGCTCTTCCCTGTGATCTCGTTCACCACTTCGTCAAGAGTATACCCGACGGCAAGCTTAGCTGAGCAGCGGGCAATGGGAAATCCGGTTGCCTTGCTTGCCAATGCGGACGAACGGGAGACCCGGGGATTCATTTCAATGACCACCATGCGGTCAGAATCAGGGAGCATGGCGAACTGGACATTGCTGCCTCCGCAGTCAACTCCGACTGCCCGAAGGATGTCGATAGCAGCATTACGCATCCGTTGGTACTGCCTGTCTGACAGTGTCTGGATGGGGGCAATGGTGATGCTGTCCCCGGTATGCACCCCCATGGGGTCAATATTCTCAATGGAGCACACAACGATGGCATTGTCATGGGCATCCCGCATTACCTCAAGTTCAAATTCCTTCCATCCGATGAGCGATTCCTCAATCAGTGCTTCATCCACAGGGCTTTCCATGAGGGCTTTCTCTACCAGTGCTTCAAATTCATCATCGTGGCGCGCAATACTTCCTCCCATCCCTCCTAAGGTAAAGCTTGGCCGTATGATGAGGGGAAAGCCGATATCCTCCTTGAACTGAAGGGCTTCGACGAATGAATGGGTAAGGATTGATTTCGGAGATTCCAGCCCTAATGATTCGATGACCTCTTTAAATTTTGCCCGGTCCTCTGCAAGTTCAATCGATCTGATGCCAGCTCCAATAATCTCAACATTCCAGGTATCGAGGATGCCTGCACGATGGAGTTCACGGGTAAGGTTGAGGCCGGTTTGCCCCCCCATGGTGCTGAGCACTGCATCGGGGCGTTCTTTCCGGATGATCTCCTCCACATAATCAACCTTCAGCGGTTCCATGTAGATGGCATCAGCAAGACCGGGGGTGGTCATGACGGTTGCGGGATTCGGGTTTACCAAAATGATGCGGTAGCCCTCTTCCTTGAGTGCCTTCACCGCCTGGGTGCCTGAGTAATCGAACTCGCACGCCTGGCCGATGATGATGGGTCCACTTCCGATGATAAGTATTGAACTGATGTCTCTGCGGGCAGGCATACGCTCCTCCTGTTAGTTCCGCCAAGAGCGGGCTTGATCGATAAAGGTATCAAATATCCATGATGAGTCCTGCGGGCCTGGTGATGCTTCGGGATGAAACTGCACCGAAGATACCCCCAGCTTCCGGTTGTAGAGTCCTTCAATGCTTCTGTCATTAGCATTCACCATCCACACCTCCGTCCCTGGAGGGATCGATTCATGATCAACAGCAAATCCGTGGTTCTGCGATGTGACAAATACGTTGCCGGTCCGCCTGTCCAGGACCGGATGGTTTCCCCCATGGTGACCGAAATCCATTTTGTAGGTCCGCGCCCCCAGCGCAAGGGAAATGAGCTGGTGTCCGAGGCAGATGCCAAAGAGGGGGATAGTTTCCATAATGGATGTGATCAGTGCTGTCTGGTCTGTGTACACAGCCGGATCTCCCGGGCCGTTGGATATCAGGCATGCATCTGGTTTCAATGACATGAGTTCATCTTTTGTTATGGAGGCGGGCACCAGGGTAATGCGGACGGATCTATCTGCTAAGCACTGCAAAATATGCTCCTTGATGCCGCAATCGATGACTGCGAAATGCGGTGAGCCTGTTTCCGTGATGTTCTCGCTTGTCCGTATGCCAGTATAGGGAAGGAGACTTCTTCCGTCCATGGACGGAAACCGCGAGAGATACTGCAGCGCCATGCTGACCTCTTCTGGTGTGATCTTCTCGCTTCTGGATGCAGCAAGCACCCCGTTGCGGCTTCCGCTGGTCCGCAGGTCTATCGTCAGCCTCCTGGTGTCTACTGCGGTAATGCCCGGGATGCCGTGGTGTGCCAAGAGAACATCCAGGGACTCCCTGCCCGGGGGCAAGGGTCCTCGGTAGCAGTCCTTCACCACGAGCCCGGCTGGCTGAATGAGCCGTGAGGCTTGTGATGCATGTGTCTCAGACCAGGACAGACAGGTGCCGTAGTTCCCGATATGGGGATAGGTCATTACCACCAGCTGGCCGGTATATGAGGGATCGGTGAGAATTTCATAATATCCTGACATGCAGGTATTAAATACCGTTTCTCCTGCCCCGATGAGGGTGTCCACATCGTAAAGCTCATCGCAGAAGGGGACGGAGGAGCCCATCGCCTTGCCCGGGTACACATGCCCGTCTTCTAAAACCAGGTACCGTGTATTCATTGAAATTCTCCTGATGTATAAATATACATTATTATGTGTTTAAAATGTATATTATTACAATAAGTTAGCGTTATAGTATAGAATAATAAATATTTATGCAATACGATCATGATTATCTCGCAGCAGGCGCATACCTTGGTGCCGTAGGCTTGTTAAGTATTTGCGTATCCTATACATATATACTATACTGAAAAAAGCTTGTACCAAGGACCATATCCGTGAAGAGCAAAACCATGGTTGCATTGATTATAATCATTGGCGCTGTACTCATACTGCTGGCAGTGATGGTGATGATCCCTTTTGTGATCATCACGCCAATGGTACAGCCGGTAGCATTCTCCATGACGTTTGATCCTGGAGAATTCGGGCTTGATGCGCACAGGGTCTCCTTGGTCACTGAAGATAATCTGGAACTTGAAGCATATCTGGTGCATACAGACAATCCCAAGGCTGTAGTCATATTTCTTTCTGGAATACACAATCCCCCGGTTTCTGCGTTTTTCGGGCATTCCCGCATGCTGGCTGACCATGGATATGCCTCCCTGCTGGTGGAGATGCGGGCGCATGGGAACAGCGAGGGAAGTCGTATAGCCCTGGGCTTTGAGGAGCACCTTGACGTACGTGCCGCAGTGGATATGATCAAGGCTGACGAGCAGCTGCGGCAGGTGCCAATAGTTACATACGGCCTGTCCATGGGGGGAGCCGTTGCAATAAATGCGGCCGGGGTGATTCCTGAAATTGATGCTGTAATAAGCTTGTCAGCATTTTCAGCATGGGAAGATGTATTTACTGATAAT
>SKXS01000247.1 GCA_007128345.1 Spirochaetia bacterium | reverse complement strand
GGTATGCGGTGCGCTTCCATCCGGTCCAGTACCTCTGAGGCGGGTATGGTGGTGGAAAGCCGCGGCTCTCCGTCTGTGATGATGATTCCGTCACCTGGAGGCGGGTTGCCCAGCTCATCAGCCGTAAAGGTAGTGCGGTTTCTTGCTTCAGTTTCAATGATCAGCATACCTTCCAGCGAGGGGTCAATTCCCGATGCGATAACCATTCGGGGACGGAGGTCCGCTATGGCCGAGCGAAGCATTGCTGCCGACTGCTCCCACGCAACGGGAAGCTCAAGCACTGATATGGTATACCCGCGGACGGTTCTTCCTTCCAACGGCAGTATGCTCTCGATTGACACATTGCGTTCGTACGTACCAAAAGGGGAGAAACCTGTGAGCAGAATGACCTGTTCCTCCGCATCTGCCGCAAGAAAAGCAGCAGCCAGGAGCATCAGAAAGGAAAAAATGTGCCTCTTCATGCCAACTCCCATGATACTACATGCATCCGGTATGGGATACCCGCTTCATATGCTATAATGCACGGAACAGTTCTTCCCGATCAGGAGGGTCCCATGGAGCAGAAGACGGTTATTCAGTGTCCTAACTGCGGCACTTCTATTGATGTGAATGAGGTCCTCTACAGCCAGCTTGAGCACGAGGTCAGGGCGAAGTACGATGTAGAGCTCAAGCGGCAGCAGCAGGATATGCAGCAGCGCGCTGAGGCACTGGAGCAGATGAGAAAAGACCTGGAACTTGATAAAAAGCGGTCACAAGAGGCGGTTGAAGCTGCAGTGGAAGAGCAGATGAAGCAGGAGAAGAAGCTTCTGGAGCAGCGCATCAGGAAGCAGCTGGAAAGCGATCAGGCAGACGAATTGAAGCAGCTGAAAACTGAGCTTGATGAAAAGTCCATGCAGGTCCGTGAATTTAACCGGCTGAAGGCAGAACTTGAGCGCCGTAAGCGGGACATGCAGGAGATGGAAGATAAGTTCAAGGCGTCATATGAAGCGCAGCTCAATGAGGAGCAGGAGAAAATGCGCAAGGCAGCCGGTGAGCAGTTTGAAAAGAAGCTGGCAGATAAGGATTACTTCATTAAGCAGCTGAAGAACCAGCTTTCTGAAGCACAGAGGAAAGCAGAGCAGGGATCCATGCAGATGCAGGGAGAGGTGCAGGAGCTGGCAATAGAACAGTGGCTCAAGGAGCACTTTCCCTTGGATGTAATTGATGAAATAAAAAAAGGGGTCCGAGGTGCAGACTGCATCCAGCGGGTAAATACCCCACTTCGACAGAACTGCGGAGTTATTTATTACGAAAGCAAACGCACCAAAAGCTTTCAGGCTCCGTGGATTGAAAAGTTCAAGGCAGACATGCGGGACATAGGTGCAGATATCGGTGTGCTGGTTACCGAGGCTATGCCTGCTGACATGGAGCGTATGGGGTTGAAGGACCAGGTGTGGATCTGCACCTATGAAGAATTCAAGGGACTGTCAGCAGTTCTCAGAGAGTCACTTATCCAGCTTAGCAGCGTTACCGCATCCCAGCGAAACAGGGGCGATAAGATGCATATGCTCTACGCTTACCTGACGAGCAATGAGTTTGCCATGCAGATCGAAGCTATTGTCGAGGGCTTCGTGCAGATGAAAGGTGATCTTGATGCGGAGAAACGAGCCATGCATAACCTCTGGAAAAAACGGGAGAAGCAGATGGAGAAGGTTGTACTCAACACAACCAATATGTATAGTTCAATCCGGGGCATTGCAGGAAGTGCGGTTCCCCATGTGCGCCATCTTGAGCTGCCAGACCAGGACGATTGATCACGGAAGAACTGTTACCATGAATGAAGTTTCAGCCTGCTTCAGGCCATTGGACACAAAGATGGTCACCTGATGCTCTCCGGGATCTTCAAAGATGTATGCAAATATATTTCCCGTAACCGGCTCCCAGCCGATTGAATCAATCGTGTACGATACGGTGATCTCCCGTCCTTTGGGATCACTGGAAATGATAGATATTGTCAGCTCTTCTCCCCGGCCGATTACCTGATCGGGTATCGGGGCAATCTCCGGAGACGGGATAAACAGCAGGCATCCTGCACAGAAGAGCAGGATGCAGCTACAGAGTAATGCAGAATGTCGGGCCGACATATGCCTTGAACGGTCCCCAGGTCATCTCATTCGTAGAACCGGGATCGGTATTGTACAGTACAATACCCAGTTCAAGCCCTCCCGACAGCGGGCCAAAATGCAGTTCAGTACCGGCTCCTGCAGTTGCATACATGAGAAAGTTCCGATCGTCTACCAGAGGTATGCTGGCGGCTGCCCGCGCAATCCCGTAGGGCCTGATGAACTCCTGCAGAAGATAGTACTTGACTCCTATCCCTGTCTCTGCCGCATGGTATGAGTCTGATGAGCTGCCGCCTCCCAGGTTGATCTCCAGATCCGCGACATATCCCCCATACGCAACAGCGTAAAGGGTTTCAGAAACCTGAAACTGGTAGGACAGGTCAAGTCCGATAAAGGAAAATGGACCAAACCGCAGTCCTGCCCCGATGGTGTGGGGGGAATTCCCCAGCGCACCCGCAGAAGGTACGGAGAAGAAGAAACATAAGACGCATATCGCCGCACCCGCCATACACCGTTTGCCCATACGTACACCTCCTGTACTGAGAAAAGATGCACAACGAGAAGCAGAGCAGATCAGCGAACAAACTGCACTAACGAGGGTCGACCTTCCTGAACTCAACCTGCATATACTGACCCTCAACGGCTATCATGATATATGGATAGGTGAAGGCCTGAGTTACCATTGTCCCGGGCTCAGGAGTTCTCTCGTAGTACTCAACAACCAGCCCCTGGTCTTCAAGATAGACTTCAGGTATACCCACTTCGTACCCGCCGGTAGGACGGGTGCCGACTGCAATAACCACAAGGGTATGCTTGGTCAGGTCAAGGGTTCGGACTGACTGGGGCATGCGGTTTCCGAATATTAGGCTCCAGGTGTTCCACATCATGCTGTTTTCCGTGGACCACGCAAATACACCCATATTTGCGACACCGTAGAGTCCCTGGTCAAGTACAACAAAGGGGATCGTGTCCCGCTCCAGCTCTTCAGAAGCGGGCTTCAGTCTCTCAAGGTCAGGCGGTTCAGAACTGAAGATCGGAAACATGGTGAACATCATACACACTGCCATCCAGCAGGGCAGCAATATTCTGGTATATTTCATGGATATAGTATATCATGGGAGCGATTCATTTTGCTAGAAAGATTTTCTCGTACATAAGGGCTGCACATGCGCGTACCTTCACATTACATCAAGCTTGCTGCGGCAACCGTGCTTTGGGGAGGTGCGCTGGTTGCAGGAAGGGTTATTGCCGCCAGTCTCCCGCCGTTTGCTACTGCCTTTGTCAGGTTTTTGGTGTCCAGCGTGTTTATGGTGTGTTCTCTCAGGCTGAGGGAAGGCCGCATTCCTATACCAAAAAGGAATCTGCTGGTCTATCTGGTGGTACTGAGCCTGTCCGGGGTAGTGCTGTTCAACTACCTGCTGTTCTCCGGGCTCCAGACGGTTACGGCAGGGAGGAGTTCCATTATATTCGCTGCCACACCGGCTATGGTGGCGTTCATGTCCATGATATTTTTCCGTGAACGCCTGAGCGCTCTGAAAGTGCTGGGAATCGCCATAGCCTTCACAGGAGCCTTGATAGCCATCAGCTATGGGGATATCAGGTCCCTGTTCTTGGAGCCGATAGCAGCAGGAGATCTCTACATCCTCGGCAGCGTGGTGTGCTGGGTGATATATTCGCTTGCAGGCAGGTCTGCAATGAACAGATGCTCGCCTCTGCCACTTCTC
>SKXS01000182.1 GCA_007128345.1 Spirochaetia bacterium | reverse complement strand
CATATGATACACTGACAAAGTAGAGATGCATAGTGCATCAGAGGAGGAGCCAATGCACGCAGTAGGCGTATATCAGGCACTGCCGACGGATGATCCCCGTTGTGTTATTGACGTGGAACTGCCCGTACCGGTCCCGAATCCCCGGGACATCCTGGTACATGTAGAGGCGGTTTCAGTGAACCCCATTGATGTGAAGACCCGGGCTGCAATCCAGGGAACTCTGCAGGAACCCCGGGTTCTGGGATGGGACGCTTCCGGAACGGTTGCGCAGATCGGCAGCGAGGTGACCTATTTCAAAGAAGGGGATGAGCTCTACTACGCGGGGTCAATCAACCGGCCGGGCTGCTGCAGCGAGTACCACCTGGTGGATGAGCGTATAGCCGCATTGAAACCCAAATCTCTTTCCTTTGAAAAAGCGGCAGCCATGCCCCTCACCTCTTTGACTGCCTGGGAGGGACTCTTTGACCGCCTTGGGGTATCACACCGGAATGAATCGGATGATACGGTGCTTATCATAGGCGGGGCGGGAGGAGTTGGCTCCATAGCAATCCAGATTGCCAAGAAGGCGGCAGGCATGCGGGTAATTGCAACAGCTTCACGCCCTGAAAGCTCCGCATGGTGCCTGGAGATGGGGGCCGATGCCGTGATCTCCCATGCGAAGCCGCTTGAAGATGAGCTTTCGCGCATCGGGGTGAAGGACGTTCCCTACATCTTCTGTCTGAACAGCACTGCTGCATACCTGGAAGCCATGATCTCCATCCTCCGTCCCCAGGGACGCATATGCCCGATTGTTGCCATGCCCGAAGGTCACCTGGTGGACCTGAATGCCTTCAGGGCTAAGAGCGCCGGGCTCATCTGGGAGCTCATGTTCACCAGGTCTGTATGGAATACCGTGGATATGGTCAGGCAGCATGAGATTCTGCATGCAGTCGCCGAACTCATAGACAATAGGACGCTTACCCATACCATGCGTACATCCTTCGATACCTTGGATGCGCGGACAGTACGAAACGCACATACGATCATTGAGTCCGGAAGCACGATAGGAAAAGTGGTCCTTCGCAGGGCGTACTAGACGTAGACAACCAAGGCCAGGATTCCATGGATGGTCGCTGCGGCAAGCGTCACCATGGCAAAGCGGTGGTGACGCTTCATGGGAAGCCGCTTTTTTCTCCGTTTTGCCACAGCCATAAGTGCCCCGGTGATGACCAGAAGCACATAGCTGAGTATCCCCAAGTATCCGATTACCGGAAATCCCAGTATCGGCTGGTATGCAATGCTTTGCAAAAATGCCATGGCACCCCCTGTTTCAGCAGTTATGGTGACAGTATACAGCGAGAATCCCCGTTGTCAATCATATCCCACTTGAAGCTCATAAAAAACCTGTGTAGAGTCTGCTGTAAAAGGAGCTGCACACTATGATACCTGAACGTGTAAAACAAGTATTGGACCAGTACCATCTTGAAGTGCTGGAATTCACCCCAGGCAGCACTCCCACAGCCCTCCAGGCAGCTGAACAGATCGGATCAGCCGTCGGGCAGATTGCAAAATCAATCCTTATGCGGGGGAAAGATGGTTCGTACCGTATGTTCGTTACTGCCGGGGACCGGAAGATCAGTTCCGGAAAAGTGAAACGGCTGACGGGGATGAAGCACAGCATGGCTGATGCGCAGGAGACGCAGTCAGTAACGGGATTCCTCCCGGGGGGGGTCTGCCCGTTTGGGGTAACCAAAACAGCAATCTATCTCGATATTTCGCTCATGGCCTATGATACAATCTATCCGGCCGCAGGGACCGATGCTTCCGGCGTACCTGTAAGCTTCGAGCAGCTCATGGAAATCACGGGGGCTTCACTGTGCGACGTCACCGTCTAGCTTCATTACCCGTCATTGCTTGACCGTGCCCACCGGTTGATGCCTCCGTCAACCGCATACCGGTCAATTTCCGCTAATTCCTCATCACTGAAGACGCGGTTCTCCAGAGCTCCGATATTTTCCCTGATCTGTTCAGGAGAGCTGGCCCCGATGAGGACCGTGGTCACCTGGGGCTTGCGCAGGCACCAGGCCAGCGCCATTTGAGCGAGGCTCTGTCCCCTGCGTGCGGCTACGTTTGCCAGTCCCCTAATATGCTCCAAGTTCTCCTTGGTAAGAAATTCAGTGCTGAAATAGGAATTTGGATCTGCGGCACGGCTTTTCTCAGGTATGCCGGTGAGGTACTTCCCTGTGAGCATGCCCTGGGCCAGCGGTGAGAATGCAATGCATCCGATACCCTCTTCGTCCAGGACATCAAGCAGTCCATCCTCTATCCAGCGGTTGAGCATGGAGTAGGACGGCTGATGGATCAGGCAGGGAACGCCGAGTTCCCTGAGTATGGCTGCAGCCTCCCTGGTCTTCGCCGCTGAGTAGGATGAGATTCCCGCATAGAGGGCTTTTCCCTGCTGCACAGCAGTTGCCAAGGCATCCATGGTCTCCTCCAGGGGCGTATCGGGATCATACCGGTGCGAATAGAAGATGTCCACATAATCCAGTCCCATTCGAGCCAGACTCTGGTCCAGACTGGCTAGCATATATTTCCTGCTGCCCCACTCGCCGTAGGGCCCGGGCCACATAAGGTACCCGGCTTTGGTGGAGATAATCAGTTCGTCCCGGTAGGGCTGCAGGTCTTCCTTGAGAATCCTCCCAAACTGCAGCTCCGCTGAACCTGGCGGAGGTCCGTAGTTATTTGCCAAGTCAAAGTGGGTAATGCCCATGTCGAACGCGGTGAAGATCATCTGCTTCGCATTATCCAGGGAATGCTGGTATCCGAAGTTATGCCAAAGTCCAAGGGAAAGTAATGGAAGCTTCAATCCGCTCTTTCCGCAGCGATTGTACACCATGGAATCATACCGGTCAGTATCAGCAGCATACATAGAGCTACCTCCTCGCTACCTAGTCTTGTTCTTATTGTACAGATGATGGCGCAGAATGCCAAGACGTGCCTCAGTTTAGGTCAGGAGCAGTTCATCGTTGTCAATATCGTGGTGGCGGATTTTGCGGAACCGTTTGATGAGACCGTTGACTGTGAGCTCTTGCTTCTCCTTGCCGCTCACATTGAGAATGATCTCACCCTCATCCATCATAATGAGGCGGTTGCCGTACTTCAGGGCCTGATGCATGTTATGGGTAATCATGACCGTAGTCAGCTTATGCTCATCCACAAACTTTGTTGTCAAATCCAAGACCAAATCGGCATTGTGGGGGTCAAGTGCTGCTGTGTGCTCATCCAGCATGATAAGCTCCGGACGGGAGAGCACCATCATAAGGAGCGTCAGTGCCTGACGCTGCCCTCCTGAGAGCAGTCCTACATTGTCCTTCAGCCGATCTTCGAGGCCCATATGGAGCGCTTTGAGCTGCTCTCGAAAGAACTTTCTCTTGCGGGCGTTGAGGTTCAGCTTGAGGCTCTTCATGCCCTTATAGGAGCAGATCATCATGTTATGCTCAAGGGACATGTTCCCGGCAGTCCCGAGCAGGGGATCCTGGAATATCCTCCCGATGTACCGGGACCGCTTATATTCAGGTTCCCGGGTCACATCATGTCCGTGCACCAGCACCTTGCCCATGGTGGCAGTATGGGTTCCTCCTATGAGGTTGAAAAGGGTGGTTTTTCCTGATCCGTTGCTTCCAATCACCGTGATGAAGTCCCCGGTTTCAATACGCATGCTGAGGTGGCGGATCGCAACATTTTCGTTCGGAGTGCCCGGATTGAATACCTTGGTTACATTCTGCAGCTCAATCATACCGATTCTTCCTCGTGTACCTTAGCCTCCCGTTCAAAGTAGCTTCTCTGACGCCTCAGCTGCGTGACAATCAGCGATACAATGATCAGCAGACCGGTGATCAGCTTAAGATCGCTTGGAGTCAGGTTGATGTAGTATCCGTAGTACCGACCTAGATACATGATGCCCCGATAGAGAATGGAACCGAGCAGGACCCGGGTGGTGAGCACCCAGATCCGGTTGGACCGCAAGAGAAACTCACCGATCATCACTGAGGCAAGTCCTGCAACGATAATACCCTGCCCGAGGTTCACATCTGCAAATCCCTGAAACTGGGCTATCAGCGCCCCTGATACAGCCACAAGGCCGTTGGAGAGGCTGACGCCGATGATCTTCACAGTTTCCGTATTGACTCCCTGGTTGATGACCATCTGCTCGTTGTTTCCCAGGGCGCCCAGGCACATCCCCAGGTCAGTGAGAAAGAAGAGGTCCAACAGAAGCTTGACTATCAAGGCGGCGATAATGAAAAAAAGCAGTACAGCCATGTGGGAGCTCATCACCTCTGCGGTAATGCTCCGTACCCAGGTGATCATCGTAGTCTGGCGGATAAGGGGCAGGTTTGCCCGGTTGCCCAAAACGCGGATATTGATCGACCAGAGCATGGTCATGGTCAGGATGCCCGCTAGCAGGTTCGGGACCTTGAGCTTGTTGTGGATGAGCGCGGTGATGGTGCCTGCAATCCAGCCGGCTATAAATGCTATTGCCAGGGCAAGCAGCAGGTTCCAGCCTGCGATTATGGCAGATGCCATCACTGTTGCCCCGAGGGGAAACGATCCATCAACCGTGAGATCGGGAAAATTAAGGATCCTGAAGGTGATGAACACCCCCAGGACCATTATCCCGTACGCTAATCCTTCAATGAAAATTCCTTCTATCATTGATTATTACTGCACCATCTGCCCGTCTTGAATAATCATGGATGCATTCTGCCTGACGCTGTCAGGAACGCTGATGCCTAACGCTTTGGCTACATCAAGATTGACCAGCAGGTCAACATCTGCGGGATCAGTCATATACTGGGTCGGGATGGTGCCTATAGCCCTTCCGCGCTCAATATCGGCAATCAGCCTTCCGGTAGCACGTCCCATGTTGTAGTAGCTGAAGCCATGAGCAGCCAGCACGTCAATTCCTTCAGCAGAGCTGGGGTCAGCGGTCATTACAGGCACTCCCGCACTGTTTGCGACTTCAACCAGAGCTGCCAATGCGGAAACTACGGTGTTGTCCGTGCTCACATATATGGCATCAACTCTGCCGGCGATCGCCTGGGTAGCTGAACGAACCTCTGCTGAATTGGTCACTGTTTGTTCGATAAACTCAATGCCCAATGATTCTGCCACTTCTTTTGCGATGCCTGCAAGAACCACGGCATTCGCCTCACCGCTTGAGTACACGTGTCCGAGCCTCTTAACATCCACCATCTCCATGAGAATGCGCAGCTGCTCAGCAACCGGAGTCATATCTGAGAAACCGGTGACATTTCCGCCGGGGGCATCGTAGGTATCAACCAGCCCCGCAGACACCGGATCGGTGATCGCTGAGTAGATAATTGGAATCTCTTCAATAACATTCACAAGTGCCTGGGAAGTCGGTGTGGCAATCCCCACTGCGTACGCTACCTGATCTGTCCGAAATTTAGTAGCAATCTGCATAGCGGCCCCAAAATCACCGTTGGCGTTCTGCAGGTCAAACTGGAAGACCATTCCCTGCTCTGCAAGTTCATCCTGAATCCCCTGTTCAACCGCATCAAGTGCCGGATGTGATACGATCTTTGATATGCCTATCACCCGCGGCCGCAGTTCCTGTGCTCCAGCTGCGGACAACGTGAACACTGCTGCAAGCATCAGCACCAGCATGCACACCATAATACTTCTGATTCTCTTCATCGCAAAATTCCTCCCTTACGTGACATTCCTTCTGCAGGGATGCAGAAACAGAAAACCTGCGGCAGAGAACCTCATCGCTCGTACTGCAGTATGTGCTGCTTTTGTCTGTATCCCAAAGGCATAGGTATCCACGAATTGTAGGAATAGCGCTCTCGGAGGTCAAGTACGTAATCATGGAAATACACCAGATTTTTGGAATTTTTATGAATATTTATGCAAAAAACTGTATGTAGATACGGTATTTAGTAAACCAAATCGACGAAACAGTTCGCTCATGCGGGAAAACAGCTCACCGCATCATGGACAATGCACGCATTGACTGCGTATGCTGCCCTACAGCAAGTATGCAAGGACAGCCTTCCAGTCGGGATACCTTTCGGAGCCGAAGTGTATATGCTCTCCCTCAAATCGTTCTGCCCCGTTGGCAAACCGGTCATCAATGAGGTAGTCCCCCATATTCAGATGCTTGTGGTGGGTCAAAATCAGCCGTTTATGTCCGGCTTCCCCCAGGTGCCTCTTTACCCAGAGCAGCTTGTCGCTCCAGGCGGACGGATTCCCCCATGGGGCTGTGCTCAGGATATAGACATCGTATTGCAGGGCAAGCAGGTCGAACGCCTCAATCGCCCCTTTCATAGGCGGCATGTTCAGAAAAATGCCGGGTATTTCATCTTCCCGCCCGCTGTACTCCTGCCTTGCCTTCTCGTCAACCGCATTGAATGTATCATCACAGTCGACCAGCACTCCGTCCATATCTACGTAGACTACCTGCTTGCTCATTGCACCCTCCGATTATGTGGTATCTGGCCCAGGATTATAGCGGAGGGTTCCCTATGACGGCAATACCTGGGGGTCCTCGCCGGTCAGGACTAGAACCGGCAGGAATCAGTATGTCATTCAGTGCGGTCTGTGACATTCTTACCCTGATCATCAGCTATTCGTACTTATGTTTCAGCTTATCAAGAAGATTCTGAATTTTCTGCCTCTGCCGCTGCTCTCCCTGCTGATCCAACGCGAATCCTATGGTAAGCCAGCTGCCTTCCACCGCTTCAGCAGGCAGTTCGTCCTTTGGTACATACAGCTGAATCTCTTCTGATCCTACGAGCACCACGGCAAGGGTTCCTTCAAATCTGTCAATTACTGCCTTCATGCTTGCACCTGTACTATCACTCTATGTATGCCAGTCCCTGGTCCTTGATGTCCTGGAGCCTGGCAGCTCCTATTCCTGATATCTGTGTCAGCTCATCCAGTGAATGAAATGGGCGCAGGGCTATGAGTTCCCGGGCCCTGTGCTCACTTATATGGATGATATCCTGCAGTCTCTGCAGCGCTGCCGTATTGATGTTGATGCCGAACCCGGCCGCAGCCTCCCCTTCATACATGTATGGTTCATACACGTCCACATGATAATCCGCCCCGTCAGTGCTGATGACTATGTTGCCGTGCAGGTCTGTGCGGTATATTTCGATGTTCATCCGAGAGAGGCTGCTCATGGTCTCTTCATGGGGATGTCCGTACCGGTTACCTGTTCCGGTCATGATGACCGCAACCTCCGGGTCAACTGCCGCAAGGAATAGGGGGGAGGTGCTGGTTCTGCTTCCATGATGCCCTACTTTCAGTACTGTGCTTGCAAGGGTCTGCGATCTCCTCAGCATCTCCATCTCTGAGTGCACTTCAGCATCACCTGAAAAAAGAAAACTGACAGACCCGTAGGTAATCCTCACGACTACTGAAGCGTCATTGAGATGAGTATGGGACGGATTTTCCGGATGGAGGATATCCATGCGGATACCTTCACCTATATCACGGGTCATCCCCGCCCTGCCGATGGTAAACCTGATATCCTTTTCGTCAATGAGCGTAAGGTACTCCTCAAAGGTCCTGGTAGTATGCACCACCCCAGGATCTATTACTTCCAGTACTTCCATCTGCTGCATTACATTGATCAGCCCGCCAATGTGATCAGCATGCGGATGGGTTCCTATCATGATATGGATCAGATCAATTCCCCGGCTCAGCAGGTATTCAGGGACCGTATCTCCCCTGTCTCCGCCGTCGATAAGCACATGATGGGTGGGAGTCTGTATGAATATAGCATCTCCCTGGCCGACATCAATGAAATGGACTGCAAGGTGTCCGTCCTCAGGATAGTACCCGGAAAAACCCGTTATGAGTGCAGCCTGAAAAAGGAGCACACATACCAGCAGGAACAATGCCTGCATGTTCTTTCTTAATATATTCATATACCTACCTGCCAACCTTGATCATCCTGACATATGCGTTACAATAGTACCAGATAACAGCTGGAGCAGCACCCCGGAAAATGCTCCAAGCGATGTAAAAAACTGCAAATGGTGAGCATTCAGATCTGCATCGTTACGCACACTGCTGCAGGAACATGGGTATGCAAAGAGGAGGCCGCATGTACGATGATGTATTAGACAGAATCAAGCAGCTGGATATCCAGTCAGTTGATGAATTTGACATGTATGGACACCTCACACAGGAGTTCGACGATCTTGATGAGGCTTTGAATTACCTCGCGTCCCAAAACCTGATTCGTTTTATCAAAACAGAAGACGGGAAAACTATAGTCAGGTTGAGATCCCCCTTTAACGTGTAAGGTTCGTCGTATTTCGTACTGCAGCCCGCACCAGAGGGAACATGTTCTCCCTTCCCGTTGTGTCCATCGATACCGTCTGATTGACGCATGATCCAAGCAGAGGCGCTGCTAAATGCCCCTGTGGAGCAGCACAGCCGGGCAAACTATGCTGATGACGAGAAAGACCTGTTACCGGTGCAGTAGCCAGAAGCCCCCATCGGCAATGATTTCCACTCCCGTTGCGCTTGCATAGGCAGGCGACGATGCGGCAAGAATCAGCATGCCAAGTTCGTCAGGAGTGACGTTGCGCTTCAGCGGTGACTCTGCAGAACGATTCTTTCTGAGCTGCGGATCAATTTCCTCAAGCTCTATGAGGCCGGGGATGAGCGTGAGCACCCGAACCTTCGGTGCAAAGCTATGTGCCAGGAACTTTGTCATGGAGTTGATGCACGCTTTTGCCATGCCGTAGGCACTGTGGCTGTACTTGAGACTGCTGGTGGCGGATACATTGATGATCAGCCCTCCCTGCGCTTGCTCCATTCGCTTGGCAGCTTCACATGCAAGGGAAAAGTACCCTTTGAAGTGCCCATCTATCATGAGATCAAATTGCTCCGGTTCCAGGTCCCTCAGGTCGGTGTAGACAGGAGGCGGCCCTCCCAGGTTTATCAGGATATCAACAGGTCCGAATGCCTGCTCAACCTCGCCCATGAGGCTGAGCACATGGGACCTGTCGAGGAGATCAAACTGAAATGCCTGCGATTGTGTCACTTTAGAGAGTTCATGAGTGATCGTCTCCGCTTCAAGTTCTCTGCTGAGATATGTGAAGGCAACTGAAGCGCCGTGTTCTGCCAGGATCCTGCATACGACAGGACCGCTTTCAGAAGACCCGCCGATAACTAGGGCCTTCCTTCCTGCAAGAATGTCTTTCTTAAACCATGAATCCATATGCATACTCCTCATCAGTGCTGTGCTTCAGTATACCAGATACATCCATCTATGTGCACCGTGCAGAGCCGCACTACGCGTTACATACCTCTGGTATGCATGGGAACCGACGATCATTGTCATCTCACTGCACTCTCACTATCTACCCGCTCCCAGCGTAGGTAACCAGATATATTATGGTACTGGAGATATCGATTGAATGGATACGATCCAGAAAAGTATAGTGAAAATTCATTCATTAATGTAAGATATAAGCATTTTACATACATTATTGTAGGATAATGTGTACCAATTTCTTTATCGATACCTCTTCTATATATGGAGCTGATTTGTTTGTGAACATCATAATAAATTGGCCCGTTTCCTGCTTAACGCTAGCATACCCCCATAAGGAGCGTTCATATGAAAACACAGCGTATAGGTACAATCTCAGCACTGCTGATGACTCCGGTAATGCTGCAGGCAGGAGACTTGAATGAAGTCATGCTGCTTCATCAGCAGTCCATCGATATGATCTGGCTGATCCTGGCAGCCGTATTGGTATTCTTCATGCAGGCAGGATTTGCCATGGTGGAAATCGGGCTTACACGAGCAAAAAACTCAGGAAACATTATCATGAAGAATTTGATGGATTTTAGTGCCGGCGCACTCATATACTGGGCTTTTGGCTGGGCTGTGATGTATGGCTCCTCAGCTTTTGGGCTTTTCGGTACATCCCAATTTTTCATTACCCATGCGGATGCGGGTCTCCTTCGGGACTGGATGTTTCAGGTAGTCTTTGCAGCAACGGCAGCAACGATCGTATCAGGAGCCATGGCTGAACGTACCCGTTTTTCATCCTACCTAGTGTATACACTGTTTATAACCGGGATCCTATATCCTGTATCCGGTCATTGGATTTGGGGAGATGGATGGCTCTCTTCCCTGGGGTTCCATGATTTTGCAGGTTCAACAGTAGTTCATTCATCCGGTGGGTGGGCGGCTATGATTGGAGCTGCAGTTCTTGGCCCAAGGATAGGTAAATATGTCCGGCAAGGAAAGAGGATATCAGCAAAGGCAATCCAGGGACACAATCTGCCTCTGGCAAGTGCAGGTGTTTTTTTCCTATGGTTCGGCTGGTATGGGTTCAATGGAGGATCTACCTTAAGCGGCACCGATCTCTCCATTGCCCATATTGCAGTGACCACCACACTTGGAGCCTCAGCGGGTGCTATCGGAGCTGTGGTAACAACCTGGATACGGTTTACAAAACCTGATGTGAGTATGACCCTCAATGGATCTCTTGCAGGGCTGGTTGGAATTACTGCAAGCTGTGATGTGGTTTCTCCGATCGGCTCAGTACTCATTGGGGTAATTGCTGGTATCCTGGTGGTCTTCTCAGTGGAATTCTTCGATAAAGTCTTACACATCGATGATCCTGTGGGAGCAATTTCAGTACATGGAATCTGCGGAGTCTGGGGTACCTTGGCAGTAGGACTATTTGATACAAATAACGGACTTTTTTATGGTGGAGGGATATCACAGCTGAGCATACAAGCAATCGGCATATGTGCGGTATTCCTCTGGATATGCACCGCTTCCGCTATTCTCTTCCTCGTTATAAGAAAAACAATTGGCCTTCGGGTCAGTGAACGGGATGAGATGATGGGCTTGGACATCTCGGAACATGGAACAGAATCATATAGCGGGTTCCAGATATTCACCAACATGTAATGGAGGAGTAAACTATGAAGCTGATCATTGCCTATATTCAGCCTGAACGGCTAAATGCGGTTAAGCAGGAACTCTACCGGAAGGAAATCTACAAGATGTCGGTTACAAACGCACTCGGTTGCGGCCAGCAGAAGGGATACCATGAGACATACCGAGGTATTGATATTGAGGTAAACCTGCTAAAGAAAGTTCGCTTGGAAATAGCGGTCAACGAACAATTTGTCACCCCCACAGTTGAGGCTGTCATTGCAGGCGCCAGGACAGGATCAATTGGTGACGGCAAGATATTCGTTATTCCAATAGAACAGTGCATCCGTATCAGAAACGGGGATACTGGATCAGAAGCAATAGGATAATCTTACATGCATGTAGGCACCACTCCCTGTATCCTATTCAAGGATACAGGGAATTGTTATAGTTCCTGGAATATACCAACAGTACCTGGCAGGATACTAGTTCACCATGCTGATATCCATCCCGGCCTTAAGCTGAAAATTCCATGTGCCTGAACTGTCACTAAAGGGATTCTGCCATGATGCATTATTTTCAACGAAGAGGTAGATTCTATCAAGAGCCATGTAGTCCATCCGGAGAGCATACGTGACGGTGTGATCACTTTCATTGGCTTCCAGATAGAATTCCTGTGTGAATCCCGTTCTTGCTGTCATGGTTAAGCGCCTGCTAGGACTCCATCCCAACTCAGCAGCTGCAAAACCTGCGACACTGTCCTGGGATGCGTCGGAGGATGCCCGGTACTCACCATTCCCAGTAAATTTCCAGTTCATGAAATATCCCAACAATCCATGTATCTGAAGATTTACCCCTGACACCAGGTCGCGCCTTTCCTGATTCATCCACTTTTCAATGCCTGTACGGATTGATCCGCGATATTCAAGCTCAACACGAGGTGCATGCATAAGTCCTGCTTCAATTCCGTTGTAGTATCTGTTCCCGGTTTCCGGCTCATGCACTATGATGTACCCATTGTAGGAACCATACGGCCTGATACTCCGTCTGCCCCGCTCCAGCCGATAGAGCACCTTCCACTCGGGAAGAGCAAACCAGCCTGAATCATCAATTCCAGCCAGTGATGCAGCTATCCCCCCGGAGACCTCAAGCCGGTTGTTTCCTGCCGGAGTTGATACCAGGACATGTAAGGTCTCAATATCATGCAGATCCGAACCGGGCGCCAATCCGGACAGCATAACTGATGCTGAAGCTGCAGCATACCCCCTATGAGCAAGAAGCGTACGGTAGCTGAACAGTCCATGCATTCCGAGGTCAGCAGTTCCTTCTATCTCTTCACCCTGCACACGATACTCACCGAATACACCTGTCACAACGGTAGGTTTGAGTGCATACACTCCAAAATTTCCCTGAAACACAAGTATAAAAAATAAAAGAAGCAGGGTACGTCTGCTAATTGAATTCAATGCACATGTTTTCAGCATGGAGCAACTCCTCATATAGTTCTGACCATCACATCAATACAGCACGCGATCATGCAGTTCTTCAAGTGATCTTAATCCGGGAAGCGTCTGGATCATTCTTTCTGCCATGGTATCCGGGGATACCCGCAATCTTGTACCGGAGATAAGCGTATCAAGAATTCCTTTATAATCATTTGCAGGTATATACGATTGAGCAACTGCGGAAACAATGTCCAGACTCTGTTCTTTGTCCATTCCCCACTGCAGCAGGGCAGCATACAAACTGCTTCCGTAACGATAATTGTTCCACCGGTCATCCATATCCTGTTTGCTGAACGCCTGCAGCAGCCGTTTGAGTTCCTCCTTGTCCGCACCCTGAAGGAGAAGCGTAACGGTCCGTGACCACGGCGTGATACCACTCAGCACATGGTGAGCCGTCTCTTCGTCCAAAACTTCAGTAATGATTATCCTTGCCCGTATGTAGGCGCTTAATTCACGTTCAAGCACAGTAATAATCAAGTTTGGAGACACTCGCTTTGCTATCCCCTCCTCGAGTCGTGGAAGCAATACCTCATAGGACACGTGTTCATATTCTGCACTGGAAAAAACACTCATAATTTCTTCAGCTGCAGTTTGAGATATATGAGATGACTGGAGCACTGCCTGTACCTTTTCCTGCCATCCGTCACCTGCATACATACTTCCAGTTGAAGCTGTAAAAACGAGTACAAGGATTATTCGATACAGCATTACCTTAGTGCAGTTCCTCTTGCTCACTGCTTGATCCTCACTCTCCACCATTCAGCACCCTTTACCAGAATACAAGCATGCAGCATTCACACATTTAGGTGCCATGGCACACTCAAAATGGTACCCCTGGATTATGAGTAAGTCCAGGGGGATCTTGGCTGCCGGCCGGTTTCTGCTGAACCGGCTTGCCTTTATCAGCAGCGTGTTCCCTAACTGACGCTGCCTGCTGCGCTTTATCCCGCACAGTTTCACGTATGAGCTCACCTAGATGGGCATCTCTTCCCCGGTCTTTCCAGTTTTGCACCTGCTCCAATACATTCCGCACCCCATCCACTGCAGTCCTGGCAATATTCTGCCGACTGTATCCCAACGCCTCCATTTCCATTGACAGCAAGGCAAGTTCCAACGCTACCTGAGCCCGGTTCAATCCAACAGATGTATCTAAGCTCACTCCATGCCGGAGTTCATAGGTTAATGCGTATGCTATGAGTTCAGCATCAGCGTGCTCTGTACCTTCCCAGGAAAGTTCTCTGGCCTGCTCAGCTACAGCATGCACATCT
>SKXS01000193.1 GCA_007128345.1 Spirochaetia bacterium | reverse complement strand
GCCCATTCCCAGTCATCGACAGATGTATCCAGCATATCGGGGGAGATGGGAGGAGCCGTGTAGATCTTCAGGGTCTTCCCGCGCTGCTTGACCATTTCATCAGACAGATAGAGCATCTCAATGTTGAACTTGATTCCCAGCTTCCTCCTCACCCAGGCAAGGTTATAGAAGAACCGGGAATTCTCTCCTTCCACGTATATGGGGATAATCGGTCGGCCGAACTGCCTCGCCTTTTTGACGAAGCTCTTGTTCCATTCGATGTCAAACACCCCGAAGGACTGCTTGCGAGAGCACAATCCCGCAGGAAATACCATCAGAGGTAAATCAGACTGATAGGCTTCAGTGATAGCCAGGTGGTACTCCCTGCTTGATCCGGTCTTGTTCACGGGGATAAACATATCTTGTATGGGTTCAACCCACATGAGGAAATCATTGATCAGGGATTTCACCTCACCATGCTTCAGTGCAATGATGTGCAGCAGTACGATCCCGTCAAGCCCTCCCAGGGGATGGTTGGAGACATAGAGTCCCCGTTCTGCACACGAAAGGTTCTCCTCCCCTTCGATGACGTAGGAAATCCCGAAGTGATCAATGGATGCCCGAGTAAATTCTATTCCAGTACTGCCCTTATTGTCATCAAGGAGCTTGTTGAGCTCATCAAGGTGGAGTATGCGGTTCAGGTACCGCTTGACAAACCGTGGCATGAGTCGTGCAAGCTTAGGATTCTTCGCTTCTATAGCCCTGTCTAAATCAAGGGTCTTCATAACCCTATATCATACGGTTCAGATACAAATTACTCAAGCACCTGAAGGTTTATGTTGCAACACAAATATATTAACTTGAACTATACATATATGAGGGGCTGTCTTGCGACAGCCCCTCTCGTGCGATCAAATAAACACACTGTTTAGTAGCTTTCTACAACACTGAATCCGCCTTGGCCATTATCTTTTCGTTCATCGTCAACGAGGCTGTTATCCACTTTTCCTTCACCATCCATATCGACAATGACCATGTAGTCGCCCACCTTCATGGGAGCCCGCCAGATGGTCTGCATGCCTAAGCCGTTGCCGCACCCGTACTGGACCGGCAGCCGCTGCTTGACCGTTCCTTCAGCAATGTATTCACCATCGTCTCCACCAATTTTATCGCCTTCGTTGAGCGTCTGCTCAGTGGTTACAATGTACACATCAACAGATCTGCCCCAGAAGAGTCCTTCCACCTGAGTTCCTGACGGCTGCAGTCCCCAGTACGGACTAACTGCGTACGGGTTCCAGACAATCTTAATGCCGTAGGGGACTCCGTACCACGATGAGAATTTCGTATCTAATCCATGTTTAATGAATTTATCACGGAAGTCGTAGTCGTAGCCAACACCACTTATCCACCTGAACATGCCGCCTGATGCCAGATCCAATGATACATATTCAGCCGCAACTATCGGTGGTTCTCGTACGATAAAACCTGCAACACCGTTTCCGTCTATACTGTCGAGGTAGAAGGTGTCAGTTTCCTCTTCCCCTTCGCTGAAGATATCTTTCTTGACGTTGTAGACCCCGGCAATGTCCCTGTCCATCATGTCAAGGAATACGCTGTAGGCCCTACCTTCCGCCCATTCGGGGATAAATTCATTAAGAGTGACACCATTGGGAGGATCATCAAGATTAATTGTTTGCTCCGGCATCTCAGCAGGATCTCCATCAATTACCGGCCACTCCATGAGTACTCCAGTTCTAGCCTCATCAGCATCCATGAGTTCCTTAATTGTAAAATCCTTGTAGAACCACGCATGCTCAACAATGTAGTCCTTATCTTCATGGTGATCACCGGCAAAAGGGAGTATCCAGATGCGTGCTTTTGCATCAGTCTGTCCAGCTACCAGTGGCGACATGTTTGCCACATTGATAAACAGCATATCAGTATACTGAGGATCCTCAAGTTCAGCTGCTTCCGGATCAATATCAGGAACGTTATCTTCCGAATAGAATGCATTCTCCATAAAGAATTCACCTTCTACCTGCTTGCCTGCCATGACGACAGGTTTAGCCCGGGTGACTCCTGCAGTTGAACTCACGATGAAGAAGGGCAGCTTGAAGTTGGTATCCCCTTCTTCATTGAATACTTTGATATGAAATGCAGAGAGACTCAAGTCCGTATCCGGCAGGTAGAGCTGTCCGTTTTCATTGATCTTGAAACCAACATCATACCACAGCGGTGCTGGATTAATAATACCTTCTTCATTAGCAATGGTGATCATTTCGGTAATAACATTGTTATTCGGGTCCAAAGACTGGACAGTATACACCTCGTCAGGCTTCAGTCCCCTGACCTCCACATACAGGGTATCATTTGGTACCATGCGAAAAGTCTTCTCTCTGTTTGAGTTATACACCTGGATGAGCGGTATAGCTCTCGTTCTCTCAGCAATAAAATCATTTATCATATCACAAGAAGCCAGCAATGCTATGGCTATCAGCGCTAGCACAAGCGCTAAAACACGTTTAGTTTTCATGATTCCACCTCCTCCTACCGATTCTCGGCAAAGAGCTTGCCAAACGGCACCTGAACAATCACAGAGGCCATATAGTTGGCATTCTCGAGATCGAATGTAGAGGACATGATATTCTCAACAATATCCTCCGTCACATCTTTTTCGCGCATGATGTTGAACATGCCGACCCCAGCGGAAATCCAGCCAAGCCTTGCTTTTGCCCCAATATTGATAACTTCCTGGTTCGGCTTTTCCATGTTGAATCCCTGGAGTTCACCAAATACATAGAGAAAGCTTAAGAGGTTTGCATCTGCTCCCAGACTGACCTGCATCGGTCCAAATTCTCCCTGATTGGTAATCGTCTCCGCCACTCCGGTTACAGAGATTTCCAGGAATTTTCCTAGGAGAGAAATCTTTGACGTAGCTGCAATGTACGGATTAAACAGAATATCTCTCTTGTCGGTAAAGGCGTTGTCTACCAGTGACACTCCGTTCACCCCGAGAGCAACCTGGGGAAGCAGGTTGGCACCAAAATCCAGAACCCGTGTCTTGAGATGAAATGTATCCATGGCGATATCTGTGAAGTAGAAATCTTCCCAGATAAGCTGCCGCCTGGTATACCCGATCTCCACATCTTCAGATGATCCGGCCATAAGCGTCGCAGATGTGAGATATAAATTGAGATTGTTCAGCATTCCCGCTTCTTGTCCCATTGCTCCGACATAGACGTTTGTTCGTCCAATGGTTGTCGCCTTCGGGATGGTCAGAACCCCATTCTCTCCCCACTTCATAACCGGTGAGACGGTACGTTTGAAGAGAGCAAACTCCAGTTCCTCTGTACTTGCGATCAGTTGTCCCAAGCAGAGCAGGAGCATCACAGTGAAAATTAATAACTTCTTATACATGATTTCTCCTCCATTAAGGATACAATACTCAGTATTTATTAATCTTACATCCTATATTCCTGAGAAGAAATCATTGCAGTCATTATAAAGTTACACTTTTCCTAATACAAATGGAATTTCGGATAATTACACTGTAAACCCACCCCATGTGGGTGTCAAGAAAATTATTGCATAATAGCAATGTTTTCTCTTGTAAGGGATTATTTGGATATACGTTCTATGTTCACCAGCTGATCCGGCACTATTCCAGATACGTATAATACCTCAGTATCTGTTCTGCTTAATCGGCATATCTCTTATTTATTGATCGTATCCGTACGTGTAATAACGAGTGCCAAATAGGTACGCAGCACAATTATCCCAAGGGTTGCCCCCGCAATGGAACCGGCAATATCTGCGACAAAGTCCATGAAGCTCATGGTCCGTCCGAAATAGAGCTGCAGGAGTTCAATAGCTCCGCCGAGGACTGTTCAAAAAAAAAAAAAAAAAATCCACCTCTTC
>SKXS01000145.1 GCA_007128345.1 Spirochaetia bacterium | reverse complement strand
TGCATCGGATGAGGGTGCTCTTTCCTGATCCTGAGAGTCCCATTACCACGCATATTTCACCTTGTTCTATGGAGAATGATACGCCGTTGATTGCCACTAAGCATCCTGATTCTTCAAGTATCTCTTCTCGAGACTTTCCCTCTTTAAGCAGCTGGAAAGCCCGTTCAGTTCCCGATCCGAAGACTTTATATAAGTCCCGGATTTCAATTATGGACATGCATATCTCCTCACGTTAATTCCGTGCTTCTTCCCGTACGTCAGAGAGTGGCTGCTCACAAATACAACGAACGTAAATTATCTGCGTACATGGTTACGTATGAATATTAGTAACCTAATGAAAATAAAAAAATTTGTCAAATAAATTGGTAAATGATACGTATCATACAGAAAATTATCATTAGTAGACTAATAGTACGAATAAGAATATTGCCCCGCACATTCGATGTATGGATTTTTTCGGTTCCCTGGAGTATCTTTCAGGAAGGTACCCCATGGCACAGACAATACGGCTGATCGCAGTCGGCGGCGGATCAGGAGGACATATATACCCGGGCATCTCGGTGATCAGACATATGGAGTCATCAGGAATGATCACGCGTCAGGAGGTGCTCTGGCTGTGCTCCTTCGGAGATCGTGATCGGGAGATTCTCTCTGCGTGTGATATTCCCTTTACCGCGATTCCCTCGGGCAAGCTGAGGCGATACGCATCTTTAAAGAATATTCTGGACATTCCCCGCATTGCAGCGGGGTTCGCTGCTTCCATGGGCATTTTGCGTAAGAATCGGCCCAGGTGCCTTTTCTCCAAGGGAGGCTATGTCTCCGTTCCTGCGGTTGCTGCCGCACGGATACTCGGCATACCTGTGGTATCCCATGAGTCCGACCTTGATCCTGGACTGGCAACCAGGATAAACCAGCGCTTCAGCAGCATCCTGTGCGTTCCCTTTGCTGAATCCAGGGCATACTATCCTAAGACAGTGCGCATCGAAGTGACGGGAAACCCCATCGGCAGAGAACGGAAATCCGGTATACCGGATGTGGGTATTAACGAAAATCCGTATATCCTCGTTCACGGAGGAAGCCTCGGTTCCGCGTCGCTGAACACCCTGATATGGGCATGCCTGGAGCGCATACCCGAGACCTGGCAGGTCGTACATATTGTGGGGACGGAGGAGAAGCGGATACCCCCTGACCGGGCAGGGTACATCCCCCTTGCGTATGCCGAAGGATCCTTCCAGGAACTCCTGGACCATTGTGATATGGTGGTATCCCGGGCAGGGGCTGGTACGCTGTGGGAGCAGGCTGCGGCGGGAAAACCTATGATTCTTCTTCCGCTGGGAAGGAAGGGATCCAGGGGGGAGCAGGAACGAAATGCCGGATACTTTTGCGATCATGGTGCAGCCCGAGTGCTTTTTTCAGGTGAGGCTCATCATGACGCACTGATCTATGCTATACTGGAACTCATAGCTGATGGAGATGTGCGCAGCGGCCTGTCGGCCTGTGCGAGAGAACTGGTGCATGAGCGGGGTGCGGAACTGATCGCACGGTGCATCTCCAGTTATATAGAGAGGTAACCATGGCAGTATTTGACATCATTGGCCTCATCATCCTGCTGGTCCTTGCGGTGCGGGGACTTGCAAAGGGACTGGTGAAGGAGCTCCTGGGAAAAGCATCGTACCTGATTGGACTGCTGGCTGCGCTTATGTTTGCGGGGCTGTTGGCTGAGTACCTTAACCGGTGGATCCAGTTCGGCCACTGGAACAACGTGATTGCCTTCATCCTGCTTTTTGCGGCAGGATTCGGTCTTACGCGGGCATTCTCCGTCTCATTTGAGGAAGCGATTACGCAGCTGCGGCTTAAGCCGATTGACTCCCTCCTGGGGTTCTTTCTTGGAGCTTTGGAAGGGGCTATTGTCATTTCTTTTATTGTATTTCTGCTGAAGCTGCAGACGTTCCTGGAAGTGCAGCAGCTGCTGGATGAAAGCACCATTTCACGGATCCTTGAACCTATTGCACCCTTCAGCATCAGCTTGGTAACCGGGAGCATCTGATTTGTTTGCCCATATCTGCGGCCAGGACCGTATCACCCAGCTCATAACACAGGAGTTCACCAATGGAGAGCTCCCCCATGCGCTGCTCTTCTACGGCGGCGCCTACTCAGGAAGGATGACCACCGCCCTTGAGACTGCCCGCATCATCACGTGCGCTCGGGAAGGCCTGCCGGCATGCTTGTGTGAACCGTGCAGGCGGTCTCGCATACTCGAACACCCGTACACCATTGTATTTGCCAACCGGGATTTCACTTCCCTGATTCAGGCTGCTATGCATGCGTACCAATACGGGAGGAACGAAGCGGCGAAGCATCTGGTGCTGCGGTCTGTACAGCTCCTGGTCAAACGCTTTGATCCCCTTTTCCTCCAGCGGCAGGATGCAACGCAGAAGAAACTGGCCGTGCATGTGACGGAACTGCAGCAGCACCTTATGGAATTCTCCCGAGAGGATGACCGGAAGGCCGACCGGCAGGACCGGAACCTCAAGCGTATCACATCACTGTGCGTCAGACTCACTTCTTCGATTAAGAGCGGCAACATTCCAGTTCAGGCGGTACGATCGGTAACCTCCTGGCTTATGACCAAACCGAGGGACATCCAGGCTGTGGTGATACTTGAAGGAGTGGAGCACTTCGTTGATGCAACGAAGAACGCCCTGCTGAAGCTCCTGGAGGAGCCTCCAAGGGGGGTAACCATCATGCTGCTCTCTGAAGGGAAGGGGAGAATCATCCCGACGATTCTCTCCCGAGTACGGAAGTACGCGTTCCAGGAGAGAAGCTTTGCGCAGGAGTCCTCAATCATACGTGATGTCTACTATGCCGACGGTGAATCATACGATTCTCTGCCTACGTTCTTCCTCAATGAAGGGGGGCTGGACTGCCGCAGGCTTCGGGATGATGCTGAATTTATCACCTCTTCGATGCTCGGATTCACTGCACATGACTACAGCAGGCTGGGAGGTATCCTGAAGCAGACAGATGAAGGAAACACCCTCAGGCAGATGCTTGCCGAGATGCTCGAGGTAGTTCGCGATTTTCGAAGCGAAGGGCGCATCGATCTAGATAGCTACCATGGTATATGCACGATCATTGGTGCGGGGATGCGTGAGTGGGAAGAGAAGAACCAGAAGGAATCCCTTGTCCTTGAGTCATGCTGCTACCGCATCATGCGGCTGTCAGGTGATGCAGGGGAAAGCCTATGAGGAACTTCATCGAACGGGCTCTGGAAAAGCTTCCAAAGCTTAACAATGAACAGATTAAGTCCCTTATCTACCTGCTGCTGCGGGAGCATGAGCGATTTGAGGAGGTTCTCGATTCTCTCTACGACGGCATCATTGTGACGGATACCAGCCACCGGATCATGATGATCAACAAGACTGCATTCAGGCTCCTTTCTCTGAGCAGCGATGAGTACGAATACCGCCTGGTGTGGAGCATCATTGCCGATAAGGAAATTGCCGTATGGGTGGAGAGCTCGCTTCAGGGTGAGGACCGGGTGGTGGATGAAGAATTCTACATTGAGAAAAGCGCTTCCCTCAGGATTCTCTCGCTGTCCATATTTCCGCTGGTTAAGAAGAAACAGGTCGCGGGTTCCATCATCTTGGTACGGGACGTCACCGAAAAGAAGAAGCAGGAGGCCAAATATCGCAGGGCGGAGAATCTCGCTTCACTCACCACGCTTGCAGCTGGTGTGGCCCATGAAATAAAGAACCCCCTGGCATCAATCGGCATCCATCTGCAGCTTATGCGCCGGGAGATGGAACAACAGCATGCCTTAACCGAAGAGCATGCGGTCTCATATCTGGATGTGCTGGAGGAGGAGATCGAACGTCTCAACAGTATTGTGGTGGACTT
>SKXS01000047.1 GCA_007128345.1 Spirochaetia bacterium | reverse complement strand
CACGGTAAAGCGAGAGCTGGAGCGCATGCTGCTGGGGAGCGAACACCTTGTCGGTCTTCAGGTCCACCACCAGCAGATAATCGGGTAATTCAATAATAAGGTCAACCTGGCCGTGCACCAGGATATCATCTCCGTTACGGTCCAGACGCATGGCGAAGGGCATCTCCGAGGTGATCACCGCCCCCTGATCCCGATACCGGCTGATCACCTCTCCCATGAACCGCTCAACCAGTTCCCGGGCCCGTTCAGCCATCTGCCTCAGCACCGCATCGGAAAGTTTGAGAAATTCACCGGGAAGTTCGAGTTCGCTTATGACCTCGGGCATGCGCTCATGGGAGAGCAGCCGGGATACCATGAGATGGCACAAGGTGCCCAGAAGCCTGGGGTCCTCCTCTCCCGGCGCACCCTCTGCTGCGGTACCAGCCGGGTAATCCGCCCTCTCCCCCGCAGCGGCCTGCAGTTCGGTGACGGTACAGGTTTTTGCGGCGGGAAGGTAGACGATCTCCCCGGCTTTCTCATACCGGTCCATGAGGTCCTGGGGCTTCCTGTGCTTTGTATGTGTCCGCATCTTCTGAATGTCGGCTTCCGTGATATCAGGTATCTCGCTGAAGGCGACTCCCCGCTGCGTAAGACTGCGTTCCATAGCCTCCCCCGGTTCAGCTTTGAGTGAGGAAAGGATCATATTGAGCAGATTGACAGCGGCAGCATTCTGCTTGTGGTGGCCTCCCGAGATGACCAGCATCTGCTCAGCCCGCGTTGCCGCTACATACAGCAGGCGCTTTAATTCAGCCTCCTCCTGCTTCTTCTGCAGCTCCTTTTCGAGTTCCCTGAAGAGGTTCACCCGTTTTCCGGTCCAGGGGCAGGAAGCGGAAGTAACCGCCGGTCCGTACTGCAGGGAATCGTACATCGCCGCGTTGGCAGACGTCCTGGTGCCCGACCCGGCGTTGGCAAGCACCACCACGGGAAACTCGAGGCCCTTCGCCTTGTGGACAGTCATGATCCTCACCCCGCCGCTTCCCCTGCGCAGGAGCTCCATCTCAGGGGCCTTCTCGCTGGTGCCGAGATGCGGCCGCAGCGAATCAGCAAAGAGCGCCAGGGAGTCTCCCCTCCTGTCTGCAAGAAGCGCCATATGCTTCATGTAGTCGTACAGCTCCAGATAGGGATGGTTCTCCTTGCGCTTGAGGACGAAATATCGGTACCCTCCCCGGTACCAGAGCTCCCTCACCAGGGTGCTCAGGGGCACCCGGTCGGCAAGATCCTTCATCTCACGGTAGCATGCAAGCGCTTCCGGCGCGAGGCGCCCGAAGAGATCCTCAGGCTCGAAGGGAGGTGCTTTTTGGGAGAGGATCTCAAGCACCGACATATCGTCAAGGCTGCAGAAGGGTGAACGCAGCAGTGCGGCGTAGGCTCTGCGGTCCTGGGGGTATGCCAGCACCTGGATGAAGAGGTAGAGGTCATTCACCGGGGCATCGAGGTAGAGGGCCCTGTGGGTCTCCACCGTGTAGGGTATGCCCATGTGCCTGAAGGCACGTTCAAAATGAAGCTGCCCTGACGTGGTGCGTAAGAGGACTGCCACATCATCGTAGGTCATCTCCCTGGTCTTCCCGTCATTCCCGCAGCGCAGGTGGGGCCGCCTGGTCTCCACTGTGCTGCGCACCCATCGGGCAATATGCCAGGCCTCCGCCTCAGTGAGGTTGAGCAGTTCCTCGTCTTCAGAGGCTCCCTCGCCTGTAGACTGCTTCAGGGGTTTATAGAAGAGCGTCACTGGGGCCCCACTGACACCCGGACCGAGACCAGCCCGCATGGGCGTGAAGGCTGCCTCATACGGCTCGCCATGGTGCTCCATGACTCCGGGAAAGAGCGTATTGAAGAAGTCGATGAGCTTAGCATCGCTTCGGTAGTTGCTGCCCAACTCCAGGCTCCTGCCCCCGTATGCTTCGAGCTCCTCCTTCAGCCCCTTGAAGACACTCACATCAGCTCCCCTGAACCGGTATATGGACTGCTTCTCGTCACCCACGAAGAACAGCTTTCCCGGTTCAAGCATGGACGCATCGGGAACATCCGGGGCATCACGGTCATGCCGCTCCGCGAGGAGATAGAGCAGCTCCTTCTGGAGCTGGTTATTGTCCTGGAACTCGTCAATGAGGATATACCGGTAGCGGCGCTTGTAGAAGCTTCTGATCTCACGGTTATTCTTGAGGATCTCCACGGCCATGACTGCGACATCGTAGAATGAAAGCACCTCGCTGCGTATCTTGCCGGCGATGAACTCATCCTGGAATTCGGCAAGGAATACGGCAGCCTGAGCACGCTGTGCTCCCTGGCTGAGCACCGTCAGTGCCTGGTAGAGCAGAGAAGCCGATCTGTTCCACAGTTCAGCATGCTCGTTCCAGTACCGGTCATAGGGTGCTTTCCCGATCGGTTTTGCCATCTTCATCCCCGGAAGATCCCGGAGGAGTCCTTGGTCATCCCTGGCTTCCAAGAGTTCGCATAACCGCCGGGCAGTTTCGCCGCACGCGATGCCCTGTTTAGTCCCGGACGGCCCGTACTGCAAGGCTCCTTCAGCCATACCGCACATGGCAGAGGCCTCCTGGTCTGCCAGACTGCGGCAGCGGTCGGCCTGCAGCTTCTCCAGTGCAGGTAAGTCCAGCGGCCGGGCAACAGCCATGCGGTCCTTTGCAAGGGGGAGGAGTATGTCGCTGACGATCTCCTCCATATTGCTGTATTCCAGCAGGAATGCTGCACCCGGGTGTTTCTGGTGAGAGATCAGAAACGACCATGCCGTCTCTTCAGCGAGTTTCTCACAGTACACCGAGTCCTCGGTAAAGCTCGGCGGTATCCCATAACGCATGCAGTCGCATCGGACTATCTGGGAGCAGAAACTGTCCAGTGTGGAGACATCAGCATGGGCGAACTCTTCAAGCGCCTGCTGTATGAGGGGATCATCACTGAGTTCCATCATGTACGCATGGATCCGCTCGTACATCTCCGCCGCAGCCTTCCGGGTGAAGGTGAGGGCGAGCACCTGCCGTACCGAAACCTTGCCGGAGGCTATGAGCCTGAGGTACCGCAGCGCAAGCACCAGGGTCTTCCCCGATCCTGCGCCCGCGGAGACCACGCTGGTCTGTTCAGTCTCCACCGCACTGCGCTGCAGGGAGTCGATGCGCAGCCGGGAGAGAAAGGATTCAAAGCTAGCGGACATGGTAGCGCCTCCTGCAGAGCATACGGCCGTCACATGCCTTGCAGCCCGCGGTTCCGGGAGCCGCCGGATAGCGGCCTTCCCGGATGGAGCAGGCCATCTCCCCAACAGCCTCAGCCGTCTTATCTTTGAGAGAAGCAAACTGCTGTTCGTCGGTTATTGAATCCCTGGTCCTGAACCGCTTGTCACGATCGTACAGCGCTTTATATGCATGCTTTTTTACGTCGTAGTAGGCGGCGGCTATGACATCCCCGGGGTTCCGGCCCTCTCCTTCAGAAAGCAGCACGTAGAACGGCAGCTGGTAGGAAGGAATCTGCTTTGCCTCCCGGGTATAGCGGGATAGGGCAATGGAGCTGGTTCGTTTGTAGTCGATCACCGCGTAGGTTCCTGAAGGCCGATGGTATGCAAGCCGGTCAATACGGCCGCTGAGCACGCAGCGCTCCTGCTCATCGGTACGGCTGAGATACAGTTCCAGACCTGCGGATTCCCACCCCTCCAGGACAGCGCACTCCGCCTCCACGAAGGGAAGCAGCCAGGTGAGCATGCGCCTGGTCAGCTGTGTTTCAGCGGCGCTTATGCACCAGGTATGCGTCTCGGCATATGACCGCACGGTCCGGCGGACCGTATCATCCATGATCTTCAGGTAGGAATCAGCAAGCTCACAGTTCAGGGAAGCACCCAGTTCAGCGATGCGCTTGAAAAACTCATGGAGGCAGTCATGTATGATAATGCCCTCATCCCGGGCATCCACATACCGGGGCAGCAGGTCCTCCTCATCAAGCTGCATGCCGTGGGTATACAGCCACATGAAGGGGCAGCGGCTGAACGCATCCAGTGATGTTGCGGAAATATTCACATACCCCGCGCGTCGTGAACAGATAGTCGATTCGAGCACCCGGGCATAGCCGGCCTCCCCCTGGAGTGATCCACCTTCGGCCAGGTCTATGCGCCTCCCCGCCAGGTGCGTCCTGGATGCACGGATGAGCCCCGCACGCTGTATGGGATAGTACGAGCTGACATCGGCATCATGCCCCTCCCACCAGGATACTTCTTCTGCAAGGGGATCGGTTAGCGCATCTGCATGGGATTCCCGTACCCGGTACTCCTGGACGAACTGTGCAGGAGGGAGGGCGGGACCTGAAAAGCTTTCCCGGGCCATGGAACAGCGCACAGTGGCTCCCGAACGTAGGGAACATGACAGAAAATCTCGGCTCATATCCTGGATGTTCAGCTGGTAGAGGTGCGCAAAGTCCTCGCTTACATAGGGAAGCTCCAGGTGCTCAACGGAGGCAGAATCGCTGGACAGTCCTGCCAGTGCATGCCACTTCGGAAAGATGCCCGATGCAAGACCGTAGGGATAGAACGAGACTCCCCCGGCCTGCTGCTGGGGCACGTATCTGCTCTCCTGCATCGTCTGGAGCCACAGGGAAAAGAGACCGGGCACGCTGGAGAGTCCCAGGGATTCACAGGTCTCCAGAAGCTTCAGTCCCCGGTGGAGGGCATAGTCAAAGACCAGGGTAAAGTCCGACAGCTCCTTGGACAGCCAGGTATCGATGAATATCAGGATGAGCTCCCTGAACTGCGCCGGCCGTGATTCTCCGGTGATGCGCCTGAGCTGGCCGGTGAAGCGCTTCCATATACCGGCTAGGTCATGGTTCCCTGTACGGGCAAGTGCTTGAGCCCACAGGTCATCATCGGTATTCCTAAGGCACCGCTGCCGGATGCCGACAGAAACGATCTGCTCGAATTCCCGTGACAGCTTCCATGGGTACGCACGATTGATGAGGAGCTTCTTCACGCTCTCCAGGGAGCAGCCGGACTGGATGCATCCATGAAGGTCATGGAAGAATCTTCCCGCGGGATATGCGGTCAGCTTCCGGCCGAGGTGAAATACTGCGGGTATTCCCCTCAGGTCCGTCTCCTCCTGGAGGGCGTCAAGCCAGTTCTCGTAGTCACCCAGGGAGACGTGGATATCGGCGGGGCTTACCCCGTCGTTCAGCAGATTTTCTATCCAGCAGATAAGCGCGGCGAGCTCAGAAGCGCTTGTTTCGTATGCGTGGAGGTACTGCACAGGCGCTTTGTCTTCCCTCTCCCGCATAAGCGGAGCAGCCGCAGATCCGCAGGGGATGTGTATGAACTTATCCCTGAACCGGCTGGTGCAAAGCATAGCAGCAGGCATGAGTTCGGGAAAGAAGAGGGCATAGCTGTCCTGCCCGCCCAAAGACGGGTCCTCAAGGGAGTGGAGTTCGAAGGAGGGCTCGAAATAGCCGTGGTCATCCAGCAGTGAGCGGTATATTCCCAAAAGGCGCCGGATATCGCAGCGCAGGGTCTCGGGCATCGCCGATTCGTCCATATGCATATGCAGGTCCATGAGCCTGGGCAGCAGTGCTGATACCATGCCGGTAAACTGCCGGCAGTCCTCCCTTCCGCTGTCAGGCACGAGGAACTGCAGCAGAGGTTCAGCTGATGATGCGTGCTCCTCCAGGATGCTGCGGGCCGCGATGCTGCGCAGGTGTGAATCCGCGGGCCTCTTCCCCGTGCGCATCCTGCACAGGCCTTCAAGAAAGGTATCCCAAGAGACGAACCGGTCAGATCTGACTGCGCCGGCACTCCCGTGCATGGCCGTCCAGTCCCTCCAGAATCGGGCGGTTACTTCAGTGGGAAAGATGCAGGTTGTGCGGTTGTCTTCAAGGTATGGAAGCATCTCGAAAGCGGCGTTCCCTCCTACCTGTGATACTGGTCGATAGCCTTTCTGTAGTGGACGTAATATACGTACGCCCGGGTCTTGTCGCTGAGGACTTTCTGACTCACCAGCGCGGCAAGCTTGAACACTTCAATGGTTTCGGGATTCTGGAGATTTGGTCTGTTCTTCAGTATGTGGACTGCCTCTTCTATGACCCGCACGATTTCCTGTGAATCCTGGATAAGCAAAAGCACCTTCACCAGACCGATGCGCGCGAGCAATTCGTAATAGAGCAGGTTCCGCTCCTGGGCAGTGCGCAGCACTTCATGGTACATAATCCTGCTCTCTGGGTAATTCTTCTGATCCATGAAGAGTGAGGCAATCTCCAGTCCCATGCGCAGAGCCTGCGGCCATTCCTGTTTGTCCTGGGCATACTTCCTGCCCCGGACAAGCACCTGCTCAGCCTGGGAAAAGTGGCCCTGATTTTTATGAAGTTTGCCCAATGAAAGGAGCATCGGAGAGAGATCGAGGGGCATCCTGCTCGAACTGGCTATATCAAGGGATTTCTCCATGTACCTTCTGGCAGAGAGGAAGTTTCCCGTCAGTTCCTCGATCTTGCCGAGATTATAGAGCGATTTGTACAGCACCTGCGGTGCATGAGTCCGTGTAGCTGTCTGGACCGCCGCCGCCAGCCACTGCCTGGCGTTCTGGTACTCCTTCAGCTGATAATAATCTGCCCCCACCGAGTTGATCAGTCCTGCGTAACTGTCATACTGCTGCCACCTGCGGTACCAACCCAGGGCATGGGCGAGTGTCTGCTTACCCTCTGACACCTTGGAGATGGCTATGTAGCTTCTCCCCCGGTATCCCTCTTCCCGGGCAAGGAGATCATACTTTTTCTTCTCCAGTGCTATCCCGCGAAGTTCACTGCAGTAATCCAGTGCTTCAACGGGTTTTTTGGGCAGGAGCTGTTCGATACGCTTCACCAGCGGCATCGGATCTTTCATGGTGCGTCCCCCGATCACATCACTTTCTTAACTTGTCCTATCATACTCGATATCAGAGGGTTATAAAACCCCTGGCTCTGCTGTTTCACGCCTGTGTTCCCTCTCCTTGCGGTTCCCTACAAAACTTTTTTCCGCTATATTCAGCTTATGAAACTGGTCCGGAAGTTCCCCTATCTATGCGGTCTGGCGGTCATCATCTTCTTCTGGATGGTCCTCGGAACACTTGCCACCCTGGCCGTCTATCCGCTCTTTTTCCGCCCTGGCCCGCCCCCGCAGACGGCCTACTTCATCTTCCTTCATATAAACTTCCTCTTCTTATGCGGAGGCACGGTGCTGGCCGTCAAGCGTATCCTCAAACGCAGTGTGCGGGATTTTATTACTGACCGTCCCCGCTTCAGCGTCAGCTCATCACTGCATGCTGCGGGATTCTGGATGCTCGCTGCCGGAATCTTCTCTGTGCTGCTCTTCTCATTCAGGAGACCGGAGGTTACCCTGCAGTTCTCTCCCGCAGCATTCTTTCTGTTTCTCCCAGCGGCCCTGGTCCTGACCCCGCTCCAGACCTTCGCTGAGGAGATGCTCTTTCGGGCCTATCTCAGGCGTTGGATTGAGCACCTCAGGCGAGCAGTCAATCCGTGGCTCACCTGCATCCTGTCAGGCGTCGCCTTTCTTGCCGCCCACGGAGCGAACCCGGAATTCATGCAGGGGGATCACCTGCTGGTGCTGGCCCTCTACTACTTCCTCTTTGGTGCGTTTCTCATGGCCGTGGTTCTCAGGAGGGGGGGAATCGAACATGCCTTCGGCATCCATTTGGGAAACAACCTCTTCACAATCCTCATCGTAAACTACGAGGGTTCTGCAGTTCCCTCCCCATCCCTATGGCTGCTGAACCGCATTGACCCCCCGGCAAGCATGGCCCTCTTTCTCCTGACAGCCGCCGTCTATTCGTATGTATTCCTCCGAAGCAAACCTTCCTCTTACCGGCTATGACCTGCATGAAAAAATTATCTCCACACGCAGAGAGTATCATGATAGTATAGGAGGCCCTATGGAAGACTACTACATCTTTAAATGGTGCTTTGCTGCTGTATTCGTCCTGCTCGTGATCATACGGACCTATTCGCGCATCCGATTTGACCGGAGGGGGCCCTTTTCACTGCATCACCTGGAAGACGGGCTTTCCCTGCTCATCGTGCGGTGGATCCTTGCCGTACCGCTGATCTTCAGCATGATCGGTTATGTGTTCCTGATGGATCATTTTTCGTGGATGTACATCACGCTTCCGAGGTTCATCCGCGGTATCGGGGTCTCCCTGGGATTCGGGTCCATCTGCTTTCTCGGCATCGTGCACTACTACCTCGGGATAAATTTCAACAGCGCATCATCGGTCAAGGACAACCATGCGCTGGTCACCCGGGGTCCCTACGCCCTGGTACGCCACCCGATGTACCTCACCTTCATCCTCCTCTTCATCGCTTCCTTCATGATAACAGAAAACTGGCTCATGGGACTCTCCGGGATCCTCATCATCCTCTCCCTCATGACGCTGAGGCTCAGGTATGAGGAGGCGAAGCTCATAGAGGAGTTTGGCGACCAGTACCGCAGCTACATGGAGATCACCGGCAGATTCGTGCCGAAGCTGAGGAGAAGGCGCACCACATCTTGACGCATTCCGCTTGATTTTCCCGATGCCCCATGCGTATCTTATGGACATACAGGAGTGCATATGGCATACAGCAAACTGACTAAAGAAGAGGCATACGTTATCGAAGAGAAGGGAACCGAACCTCCCTTCTCAGGCATATACTGGAACCATTTTGCCCAGGGAGTCTACCGGTGCAGGCGCTGCAGGCAGCCCCTCTACCTTTCACACGACAAGTTTGCATCGAGCTGCGGATGGCCCAGCTTTGATGATGAGCTCCCAGGCAGGGTGAAGCGTCAGATCGACGCTGATGGAAGGCGAACGGAGATCATCTGCTCCGGCTGCAATGGGCATCTCGGCCATGTGTTTTCCGGCGAAGGCCTTACGGAAAAAAACACCAGGCACTGCGTAAACTCCCTCTCCATGGAGTTTACTCCTGCACAACGTGCCCTCTTTGCGTCGGGATGCTTTTGGGGCACCCAGTACCATTGCGACCGGGCCCCCGGGGTGCTGGCTACCCGAGCCGGGTACACCGGAGGAAGCGTCAAGTCGCCGACCTACCAGCAGGTATGCAGCGGCAGGACCGGTCATGTCGAGGCGGTGGAGGTATGGTACGATCCGGAAGCAACTAGCTACGATCAGCTGGCCCGTCTGTTTTTCGAGACCCATGACCCAACCCAGAAGGACGGTCAGGGCCCTGACATCGGCAGTCAGTACCTCTCGGTGCTTTTCTACTCCAATGAAGAAGAGCGGAAAACCGCGGAAGGACTTATCAGGAAGCTGAAGGATGACAAACTCAAGGTTGCCACAAAACTGAGGGAGGCCGGGATATTCTACCCTGCTGAGCTCTATCATCAGCATTACTATGATCTTCGCGGTTCAGTTCCCTACTGCCATACCTATGTCAAGCGGTTCTGAACTTTGCTTTCGCTGCCGGCAGTATCTGTCTTGCGCTCCTGAAGGTAATTGAGTACATTAGATCATCATGAACGAAACACATGAGGATTTGTCACAGAGTCTGGAAGACTACCTGGAAGCAATTCTTTACCTTGAAGAACAGCACGAAGCGGCACGGGTTAAGCAGATTGCCGACATACTCCAGGTACGCATGCCGTCGGTCACCAATGCCTTGAAGCATCTGCGGGAGAAATCCCTGGTCAACTATACAAAGAACTCCTCCATCTCCCTGACCCGGGAGGGGAAGGAGCTTGCCAGGCAGGTTACCCACAGGCACCGCACCATCCGCACATTCCTGAAGGATGTACTGAAGCTCAGCCATGAGGATGCTGAGGAGACCGCCTGCAGAATTGAGCATGTGATCGGGAACGAGTTTACCCTACGGCTGAGCATGCTCAACAGGTTCTTCAAGACCTCCATTGCGGGCACGCCAAGGGACGATGACTGGAAACGGCTGCTTGATGCACGGTACAAACCGTAGCAGGATCACCGAACCCGGAGCTCCTGCTTCTCTTCGATGAATGATTCCAGCAGACCTGCCGCCATCCTTACCACGGCTGCACACCGTTTGCGCTCATCAAAGTGCGCTTCCTTGAGATCCCTGCACATGATGGACCCATGGCATTCAGCGAACTTCTGCAGGAATTCTCCGGCAAGGCACTTCATCGCCTCCCCCTCATGTGCACGCTGCTCAACAAAGAGGACGCCCAGCGCCATGAGCGCTCCGGTAAGCGCCCCGCAGACTGATTCAATGCCCATGCCCCCGCCGAATCCAGCCGACAGCAGCAGCCCATGAGAATCGAGGCCCAGCCTGTAGTGCTCATTCGATCCGTAGAGCACCGCCTCGGCACAGTTCAGGTCTCCATCCAGGTAGTACCTGTGCACGGTACGCTCAGTAAACGGTGTTGTCTGTTTCATAGGATGTATAGTATGCACATGTGTTCCCAAGGTCAACGACATCTACGGGGCCAATTTGATACTTGACCAATCGGCCCGCCTCTGTAAGGATACAGAAAGCCGTTTCGGCAGTTATTTTCACGCAGCGGAGCATTACCGCCTATGGACCGTATGATTAAGCGCAGCGTTCGGATTGCCGTACTCATCCTTGCTGCCTGCCTCACCTTCCTCTCTGCTGATGCTCCTGATATCGGGGATCATATTACCATCCGTCTCATGACCCTCGGCCAGGGGGATCCGGTATACATCTGGTTCGGCCACTCGGCTATCGTTGTGGATGACGAATACCAGAGGACATCGCTGCTGTATGACTACGGGGTCTTCGACTTCCAGCAGGAGAACTTCTACACCAATTTCGCCATGGGCCGGCTGATCTACTCAATCATTGTATCGCCTGCACAAGCGCACGTATACCTCGCAAGGCAGACGGAGCGCAACCTGCGCGTGGCAACCCTGGACCTGCCCAGTGAAGCCAAGGAGGAGGTGGCAACATTCCTTGCCAGGGATGTGCTTCCGGGAAACAACACCTATCTGTACCACCACTACTACGACAACTGCTCAACACGCATCAGGGATATCATAGATGCGGCAACCGGGGGTCAGTTCAAGGCATGGGCGGTCAGCCAGGAAGGCAGCATGACCTACCGGGAGCACGTACGGAGGCATACCGGGCACTCCTTCTTCATGGACTGGCTGCTCAACTTCCTCCAGGGACCGTTGATCGACCGACCCATCACACGGTGGGACGACATGTTCCTTCCTGAAGAGCTGGAGCGATCAGTGCTTGAGTTCTCCTACACTGATCCCCAAGGAGACCGTATCCCCCTGGCCGCCTCATATGAGGTGGTCACCCAGTTCGCATCACGTCCTCCGGTGCCTGAGGCATGGTACCCGCTCTGGCCGAAGGGGCTGCTCCTGGGCATCTTCCTTGCGGCAGTCTCACTGGCTTCTCAAAGCTTACGCTTCAGGGGAGTCAAGGGTTCGTCCTGGGGAATTCTCAATGCCTTCCTCGGCATCTTCTTCGGGATATTCGGTACCGTCCTGCCGTTCATGATGCTCTTCACCGACCACGATGTGACCCGGGGAAACCTGAACCTCTTCATGGTGAACCCCCTGTGGCTTATCTTCGGGGTGCTGGGCATCCTGCATGCACGGGGAAAGGCCGATTACACCAGGCAGATGGTGCTGCTGTGGCGCGTACTGGGTGTACTGTCACTCGTAATGCTGGCCCTCCGCCTCTTTATGGAATACCCGCAGCAGAACATGCTCACGATATCCATTGTCCTGCCCCTGGTGCTCATCCAGGGACAGTGGTGGCGATGGAAGCGCAGAGATCCCTAGGCTATAGTGACCCTCAAGAGGTTGCCGGATGCCAGATGGCATACCCGCCGTCAAGATTGCATGCACTGAACCCGCGCTGTGAGAGTATGCGGCAGGCCACATAGCCGCGGTGGCCGACCTGGCAGTAGACCAGGTAGTTCTGTCCTGCTTCCAGTTCGTCCAGGCGGCCTCTCAGCTCGTCCACCGGGATGTTCAGTGAACCTGGCAGCGAACCTGACTGGTGTTCTTCCTGGGTCCTGACATCCAGGGGAATGAAGCCCTGTCCGCTGATGAAGTGGTCCGCTTCGAACCAGCGGACTGCCTTTACAGAGCCGTTAAGCACATTCTCTGCAGCATATCCGGCAATGTTCACCGGGTCCTTCGCTGCATTGAACGGAGGGGCGTAGGCGAGCTCGAGTTCCTGGAGCTCCCAAACCCGCAGGTTCCCCCTGATTGCTGATGCGATCACGTCAATGCGCTTGTCGACCCCGTCCTCCCCGATTGCCTGGGCGCCGTAGATCTCCCCCGAACCGCTGAAGAGCACCTTCAATGTGAAGGGCTTGGCGCCGGGATAGTACTCTGCATGCTGGTTCCTGTTCACGGTCACCGCCTGGTAGGGTATCCCGTTGGAAGAGAGGGTCTTCTCGTTCAGTCCCGTGGATGCAGCCGTCAGGTCAAAGACCTGCAGAATGGAGGTTCCCAGGGTTCCGCGGTACGCCTTCCTGCTGCCGGTGATAGTATCTGCAGCTATGCGCCCCTGCCGGTTTGCCGGCCATGCCAAGGGAATGCAGACCTCCCTCCCATGAACAACATGCCGGACTTCAATCGCATCACCCACTGCATAGATATCGGGGTCAGAGGTCTGGAGGAACTCATTGACCTTGATGCCCCCGGTGATTCCTATCTCAAGGCCCGACTGTACGGCAAGCGAAGTTTCCGGGCGTACGCCGATGGAGAGGATCACCAGATCTGCGTCCACGGTCCTGCCGTCTTCGAGGGTAACTGCTACCCCGTCTTCCCCTTCACTAAATCCGGTGACCCCTGTCTTCAGGATGAGCTTGACCTGGTGCTCCGCAAGGTGCCGGTGCACCTGCGAAGCGAGGTCGTAGTCAATAATCGGGAGCACCTGGTCAAGTTTCTCCACCACCGTCACCCGGATGCCGCGCCGCCTCAGGTTCTCGGCCAGCTCTATCCCGATGAACCCCGCCCCGATAACTGCCGCATGCTTCACATCACGGGTATGGAGGCTCTCTATGATGCTGTCCATGTCTGTCATGCTGCGCAGCGTCTTGATATACGAAGAATCAATCCCCGCAAGAGGCGGACGGACCGGCTCCGCTCCGGGGGAGAGCAGCAGCGTGTCGTAGCGCTCTGTGTACACTTCCCCGGTGTCCAGGATGCGTACATGCACCTCCTTGCGCTCCCGGTCCAGCGATACCGCCTCATGGCGGAGCCTGACATCCAATGCGAAACGTGCCTCCATATCCTCCTTGCGCTGTACCAGTAGCGATTCACGATTTTCAATCACCCCGCCGATATGGTAGGGCAAGCCGCAGTTGGCGAAGCTGATGTATCTCCCCCGTTCGATCAGGATGATCTGCGCGTGCTCATCCTGACGTCTGAGCCGTGCTGCGGCACTGGCGCCGCCGGCTACCCCCCCTATGATTACCACCTTCATGGGCGCACCTCTGCATGGCGACCCAGATATCCGGCAAGCTCTGCGAGGCTGGACGCCTTGATGAACGTAATACCCCGCTCCTGGTCACCGATGACCGTCAGGGTATCCCCGGGCTGTATTTTGAAGTGCTCCCGCACCTTTTTCGGGATGACCACCTGCCCCCGTTCGCCCACTGTTACGGTGCCGCACAGACACGATCCGTCACTGTATGTAAGCATTACAGAACCTCGCTTTGGTATAAATTCATATTATTCATATTATTCATATTTCCATAAGATACCGCATCATTCCTTACTGTGTCAACTTCGAAGAGATGCACTGCAGAGACCGAACCAAAAATCTGTCAGTCAGCCTCTCCTGCTCTGCGCCCAGCATCTTCAGGGAACTCATGTGTATGTCACTGAACCGGTTTTTCACCTATGTGCCCCCTGACATTCTGACTCCCCCAGAAGACCCCCCGTAGACGAAACTGCTGTTTT
>SKXS01000269.1 GCA_007128345.1 Spirochaetia bacterium | reverse complement strand
GACAGGGAATCATGGCTGCCGGAATTAAGCGAAGCAATGATACTGGACCTTCGCGGGATGGAGGCTGCCTTTCATGAGACTAAACCGCCTGCCCGGTTCACCGAAGCAAGCCTGGTGCGGCAGCTTGAGCAGATGGACATCGGAAGACCCTCCACCTATGCGACGATCATCAATACGCTTTTTGAACGGGGGTACGTACGCAAGCAGAATGGTGCTCTGGTTCCCACATTCACCGGCATGGCGGTCATCCAGCTTCTGGAGCAGAACTTTCACGAGCTCATCGAATACCGCTTTACCTCCGACATGGAGGACTGCCTTGATAAAATTGCCGTCGGAGAAATCGAACGGCTTGACTACCTGAAGCAGTTCTACTTCGGTAAAAACGGCCTGAAGCAGCGGGTGGAGCACCGCACCGAAGCAATTGATTCAGCGGAATCAAGGATCGTGAAGCTTCCCCAGATAACGAGTATCGACGGTATCCGCATAGGGAAGTTCGGTCCCTACATCCAGGTGACCGGCCCCCACCACGGAGGCGACATCCGGGCTTCAGTGCCGGAAGATACAGCTCCGGCAGATCTGAAGGATGAAGACATCAATAATCTTATTTCACAGCAGAAAGAAGGCCCAAAACCCATTGGGCATGATCCGCAAAGCGGTGAGCCGATACTTCTGCTTACCGGAAGGTTCGGTCCCTATTTTCAGCTTGGCGAAAAGCGGGAGGACAATCCGAAACCCCGCCGTGCGAGCGTGCCGTCTGGCAGGAAGCCTGAAGATATGACTCATGAGGAGATCCTCAGGCTGCTCAGCCTTCCCCGGATGCTGGGCAAGCATCCTGAGACACATAAGGAAGTGCTGGCAAACATCGGACGGTTTGGTCCCTACGTAGCCCATGACGGCGAGTTTCGTTCCCTCAAGAAGGAGGATGATGTGCATACGGTCTCCCTTGACCGAGCTCTGGAGCTCTTGAGCGAACCGAAACGGGGCAGGGGAAAAGCGGCGGTCCTTAAGGAGTTTTCAGCCGTCAGCGGGAAGAAGCTCGTGCTCTATAAGGGACGTTTCGGTGCGTACCTGAAGCACGGCACCGTGAATGTTGCACTGCCGAAGGAGCTGAAGGATCCGGAATCAGCAGTGAAGATGACCCAGCAGGAGGCGGAAGCGCTGCTGGGTGAAAAGAAAAAGGGGCGCGTGAAGAAAACGTAAGCAGTTTTCAGACAAAGCGCCTGGATTGCATGTACGAGTAGAGGTAGATCACCACGACAGACACGATCAGAGTTCCGGTACTGATGAGAAAGGGTACTCTTCCTTCAATAAAGATGCCGATTAAAAAGACCGTTCCGGTCAGCAGGGCGAGCAGCCCGCCGAGGCGGTGGGTCTTCTGCCAGACTTTCTCGCTCTGGAGGCTCCATGGGGTACGGATACCCATGCTGTACAGGTAGGGGATCTTCGGGATGCCGTACCCGGCCGCAATGAAACCGCTTCCGATTACCAGCTTGACTGCTTGGGATGTATACACCATAAAACCGAGGTTGAACAGCACCATGACCCAGTGCATCCCCAGGAGAAATATGATGAAGACGCTGATGACAACGCCGTATGCGCGTGCATGCTTCTGGTATCCTGCTCCTCCCGGTCTGATCATGGGTGACTGGCTGATGAGGGCAACCGCCGCCAGCGGCAGCAGTGAGGTGATGATGAGCAGGTATCTGGGCCCGGACGAAAGCACCTCACCTTCGGCTGTCCACTTGGTGGCAGCCTCTTGAGGAAGTGAAGCGTAGACGGCAAGCGTAGCTATAGTGGATACAGCAATGAGTGCAAGCAGCCATACAAGTAGACGTTTTTCGTTCACAGTCCCCTCCTTGGGTACCTTTATGATTATTATCGCTTTGGCCTGTGAGGTCAACAGCCCGATAAACTTTACGAAAAGAGTATTGACAAAAACTGATAAAAAGTGCATGGTTTCCATCGTTACGGGGGTGTAGCGAAGCTGGTTATCGCGCCGGCCTGTCAAGCCGGAGATCGCGGGTTCAATCCCCGTCACTCCCGTAGGGCTGCTTCTCTGGAGGCAGCCTTTTTTTCATTTCTGCAGAGCATATTGCTGTCTGTAACAGCGGTAACGCAGGTAAGGCATGGGATTATACGCAGATATCCCCCAGGACTGCTGCTTCCCCTGTTTGCCAGTCACCAAGGCCGCCGCCTGTCCGGACGCAATCAGAAAAAGCTCTTCTGCATACTCATTCTGGCTTTAGTCATATTTTCCCTGCAATAGTAATGAGATTTACGGTCTGCATTATGCATGCTGCACGGCTGCAAACGGATATTTCAGAAAAAGGATTGAATTCCTGTTTATATGGTTATCTTTATCCTGTATAATTCCCTGCATGGATAGCAAGCGCAGAAACAACGGATACAGGAGTCTGACTGCGAAGGAGATTCTCATCCTCCAGTCCAACGGGTGCAGATCTGACGAATGGAGCCGAGTCAAAGTGGTGCAGGATTTTACGCCGCAGCGGCTCACCCAAGTGGAATTCCATGGTGATGTCCGGCTGGGCAGTTTCTCGGGGACCCTGGAGGTGCCCAACACCGGCCGGGTGAAAGCCGGCATACATTATGCGATCCTCGATTCGGTTACCATAGGCGACGATGTGTACATCTACAAGATAGGCTCACGGATCAGCAACTACCGGATTGAGCGTGGAGCTGTTGTAGACCATGTGGGCGAACTCATTACAGAGGAAGGGCATACCTTCGGCAATGGCACTTCTGTTGCGGTGATCAACGAGAACGGCGGCAGGGCGGTCTATATCTACGACACGATGAACTCCCATATAGCCTACCTCCAGGCGGCCTTCCGGCATCGCCCTGCGGTGGTGGAGCATCTCAAGCAGGCAGCCCTCAGACGTGCCGAGGAGGTTTCACTCCTGCCGGGGGTCATCGGCGAGGATGCGGTTATCAGGCACACGAAAATCATCAGGAACGTGACCATAGGTCCCTGCTGCAGGATCGACGGCACCTCCGCCCTGATAAACGGCACCATACTCAGCAGCTGGGAGATGCCGACGCGCATCGGCATCAATGTCTATGCGAAGAACTTTATTATCCAGGAAGGGTCTTCCGTGAGCTACGGCTCCAGCCTTGAGAATTCCTTCATAGGCCAAACAGTAAAAATTGAGAAACAGTTTTCAGCCATTGATTCCCTGGCATTTGCCGGTTCTGAATTCGGCCATGGAGAGATTGCTTCGGTCTTTGCAGGCCCCTTCTCGGTGAGCCACCACAAGGGCACCCTCCTGATTGCCTGCAGTCTGTCCTTCTTCAACTCGGGAAGCGGCACTAACCAAAGCAACCACCTGTACAAGCTTGGCCCGAACAGTCAGGGAACCCTGGAGCGGGGGTGCAAGACCGCTTCCAATGTATATCTGAGGTGGCCGAAACGCATCGGTGCCGGTACGGTCATCCTGGGTGAGCATATCAGCCCGTGCAACCTTGAGCCCTTCCCCTTTTCGTACCTTATCGAAATCGGCCAGATCAGCGTGCTCTTTCCGGGAAAAAACATTGGGACCATAGGCATCGTCCGTGACATGGATAAATGGCGCAAGCGTGATGCCCGGACCGGCCCGGTCATCCGCGACATGCTCAACTTTACCTTGGTCAACCCTATGACCATGAGCTCCATGCTCAGGGGTATGGAGCTCCTGAAAGGACTTCATGACCGGTCTGAAGACTACCCCATGGAGGGATTTGCCGTACGGGGGACCAGTATTGAGGGCTCACAACGACTCTACGAAGTGATGCTGCGCTCATACCTGGGCAGCGTCATCACGGCCAGGCTCATGCCTGTATTTTCCTTAGAAGCCGAACCGTCACTCCAGTCGGTCCTGGAACACCTCACTCCCCGCGACGATGCGGGTACGGGTGAGTGGACTGATCTCGGGGGTATGATCATTCCCCGGCTCCGTATTGAAGAGCTCTGTTCGCTTATTGAGGACGGAACTCTGCGTACCCATGAAGCCATCGAAGCTCATTTGCGGGACTCCTTTGACCGGTATGCTGATGATGAGCTATCCTGGGTGATAGCTGCAGTGGAGCGTAAGCGGCACAAACCGTTAAGCCAGTTTTCCGCGGGGGACCTGCTCGGGATTGTGCGGCACTGGATTGCTGCTGAACGGGAGCTCTTTGAGGTCAGGCTCACCGACGCCAGAAAGGAGTTTTCTGTGCATGCCAAGACCGGTTACGGAGCTCTATCCGGGGCAGACGTGCAGGATGAAGATTTCCTCCAGGTAAACGGCACTTTGGATGGGAATCCTGCGGTAATCAGTTTGAAGGAAACCCTTGAGGAGAAGGAGCGCAGAGCGCAGCTGCTCATAGACTGGTTCTCAAGTATTGCCGCGCTGCCTCAAGCTACATAACACCCTGCTGCTGAGGCAGTCAGGTTGTCCGATTACGGGAGCGCATGACAGCTGATGCAGCAAGCAGAACCGCTGCCGCTGCATAAACCGACAGGGGGAGCACGAAAGGCTGCCAAAGTTCTGCCATTGTGCTGGTCAGTAAGTACCAGGCCAGCAGGGCAATGAGTGCGGCCTGGATGATCATATGGGCCATTCGAGACCACCTCAGGCCGTAGAGGCCGGTGCAGGTAAAGAGGATGCTTGCTGATACCAGCAGCACCTGCCAGTATCCGCTGTATGCCGCAGATAAAGCCAGCATGGCAATGAGAAGCAGCTCAATGAGGGTATTCCACCAGATGCTGCGGTGGAGCGAGGTCCCTGCCATACCGAGGTGGAGCAGCACAAGTGCCATAATACCGAATCGGATCAAGGAGAAGCTGCTGTGCTCCATTGGGTAATACCAGGCCGGCAAGATCACTGCGGGGAGGGCAAGCGCATGGTGGAAGCGTATGAATGCCTGGGAAGAACTCCGTGCGGATGATGTGGAGAACCCAAAGGCAAAACCCCGGAAACCGATGAGCAGTGCGTTGTATATGCCTAGGAGCAGTATGATGCAGGCTGCAAAGGTCCATGGCGGAAGCAGATCGTCAAGCATTGAAAGTCCGGCAGCAGATGCAAGGTAGTAGAGGATGAGAAATATGCCATGGACGGTAAGCATGTGGGCATAGCGGCATGTGCTGCCCCGGATAAACAGCAGCACTGAAGCCGAGAGGTGAAGCAGGGGCAGGACTGCGGCAGTTCCAGCGGGCAACGGGTGAAGAAATGGCGTATATGCTCTCCAGAGGGTGCCCCAGGCGAGAACTGCAAGCAGCACTGAAAGGATGAGATACCGTACTGCCCACCGTCGTTCCCTGTCTGAGAGGGGACCGCTTCTCTGCTTGACGATGAGCAGCCTGATCACATTTTTCCCCCGGTCGAGCGGTCATGCAGGATCTCAAGCAGCTGGCGGGGATTGTCGGTGAATATCCCGTCGACACCCATATCCAGCAGTTCCTCCATAGTTGGACGGTCATTGATGGTCCATACCTGTACGATAATTCCTGATTTCTGGTAGTGCTCCAGCAGCTTCGGACTGATTACCTGGATGATGCCGTATTGTATGGGAACCTGGAGCGCTTGTGCAATCCGGGTGAACCGGCTGACGGGAAGATGAACATGGGCCGACATCACAATTTCGAATGCCTCAGGTTTGGAGAAGCTCGTAGCAGCCTCGGGGACCAGGGACCTGAAGTATTTGAGATTGGCATGGTGAAAGCTCGCCCAGAGAAGACGGTCCTGGGCCTCGTGCCTCCGCACGCATGCAGCGCACGCCTCAACGATCTGCCTTCCCTTAGTCTTCATGTCTACATTAAACTTCATCCCGGGCAGTGACTCCAGAGCTTCATCCAGGGTGATGATGCGTACCCCTGTCTCACGGAAGGGAAAGCTTTTTCCTCCGTCGGGTGAGAACCGGAAACCGGCATCCAGCGACTTGAGTCTCTCCAGGGTGAGCTCCTCGACTCTTCCTGTGCCGTTGGTGTTCCGGTCTACGAGATCATCGTGCCAGATGACCACTTCGCTGTCTGCTGTCAGGTGCACATCGGTCTCAATGCAGTCCACGCCGATATCGCGGGCGCTGGTAAATGCGGTCAGGGTATTCTCCGGGAAACATGCAGAATCACCTCTGTGAGCTATGACCCGAGGGACCGGTAAAAAAAACGGATGCTCCATACCGCAACAGTATGCCCAGGAAGGCAAAAAATCAATACCCCTAAGCTCTGGAAGTCATGGATAAGATAGGCTATACTCGTTTTCAACATGCGTACGGGAGGCAATATGGCAGGTATCGACCAGGATCTGCTCCAGCAAGTGCTGAAGACTTCACTCGCCAGGGGGGGTGACTTTGCCGATGTGTTTATTGAGGATACCCTGACGACGGGCATCACCCTGGACAGCACGCGCATCCGTTCGATCAATAGCGGCATTGTAAGCGGTGCGGGAATCCGTGTCATTACGGGATCAGACTATGTCTATCTCTACGCGGGTGACCCTGACGCGGACAGGCTGATGGCCCTGGCGGAAGAGGCGGCAGATGCGGTTGCCGCAGGGGCTTCGGGTGCATGCGCCTCCCTGGAACGTACCACCTTCAGGAACCGCCACACGGTGAAGCAGCTGCCCGGTCGATCCTCCCTTGATGACAAGGTTGCTCTTTTGCTCCGGGCGGACGCAGCTGCACGGGCCTATTCGCCGAAGATAACCGAGGCTATGGTTACCTACGGCGACAGGGAGCAGCAGGTGATCATAGCTGCAAGTGACGGCACGTTTGCCCGGGACCGCAGGGTCCGCACGCGGATGACTGTCACCTGTATCGCCAGTGACGGAGAGAAGAGCGAGCGGGGCTTCTTCGGACCGGGCAAGTCCCAGGGACTTGAGCTCTTCGCTATCCATACACCTGAATCCATAGCAGAGGAAGCGGCTCGAATTGCCTGTACGCTGCTGGATGCGGACTACGCACCCCAGGGCACCATGCCGGTAATCATTGCCAATGAATTCGGCGGGGTAATCTTTCACGAAGCATGCGGCCATGCCCTTGAGGCTACCAGTGTGGCAAAGAATGCCTCCATCTTTTCCGGCAGACTGCGTAAGCGGATAGCCTCCACAGCAGTCACCGCATATGATGATCCGACGATCCGAAACGAGTGGGGATCGGCAAACATAGACGACGAAGGGATGCGGACGAAGAAAATCAAGCTTATCCAGAGGGGCAGGCTCGTATCCTACCTGGTTGACCGGCTTGGTTCCATCAGGATGGACCATCCTCCTACAGCCAGCGGGAGGAGGGAGTCCTACATGTTCGCACCCACTTCCCGCATGAGCAATACCTACATCCACCCGGGCAAGCACACCTTTGACGAGATGGTGTCCGCCATAGATGACGGGTTGTACTGTAAGCGTATGGGCGGGGGTTCAGTGAATCCATCAACCACGGAGTTCAATTTTTCTGTGATGGAAGCCTACCGTATCCGAGGCGGAACTCTGGGAGATCCGGTGAAGGGAGCCTCGCTGATCGGTACGGGAGAGCAGGTGCTCAAGCACATCGATATGGTGGGCAATGACCTGGGATTCGGTGCAGGTATGTGCGGGTCACTCTCGGGCTCTATCCCCGCAAGCGTGGGACAGCCTTCAATCATGGTCTCAGGGCTGGTAGTAGGAGGAAGGTCATGAGGGACAGCAGTCAGGTCCGTGAACTTATTACCACGGTAATTGAGTCATCAAAGGTGCCTTCGCTGGAAATTTACTACATGTCTTCGCAGGATCTCCAGATAGCGGCTTACGACGGCAGAGTCTCCCAGGTAACCCAGGCGAGGAAGGAGGGCATCGGGGTCCGTGCTGTTGCTGATACGCGCATGGGCAGCGCCTTCACTGAGAGGATCGACGCAAAGAGCCTCAGAGCCGCGATCAAGCAGGCGCATGCAAGTGCAGAGTACATGCATGAGGATCCAGGGTTTGTGCTGTACCCCGGTACGGGAACCTCCGTAAGCGAGAGATACTACCATCCCGAGAATGATCAGATCTCCATGGATGACAAGAAGAGCTTCGTGTGTAAGCTTGAAAAGGCAGCCCGATCCCTTGACAGAAAGATCACCTCCGTCCCCCACGCGTACTATGTGGAATCCCGCAGAAGGATCATTACAGCGGGCAGCAGCGGCCTGTTTCGTGAGCAGATGTCCTCTTCCTGCGGGTCGCTTCTGCAGGTGGTAGCCAAAAGCGGCAAGGATGTCCAGCAGGCCAGTATATCGCGTTCAGCTCTTTCATTCTATGAACTCTCGCCTCTGCAGCTGGCCCTTGATGCGGTTATGAAAGCCTTGGATAAGATGAAGGCAAAGCAGGCGGAATCGGGAACATGGGAAGTGCTCTTCTCATCCGAGACAGCGTCCAAGCTTCTGGGGGCTTTCCTGAATACCCCCCATTCCCATGTATACGGGGAGAACATCCAGAAGGGAAGATCCCGTCTAGCCGAGCTTCTCGGAAAGCCGGCAGCATCAAAGCTCTTCACGGTGCAGGACCGTCCGAAGCAGGGTACAATCCGTTCACGGGATTTTGACGATGAAGGGTTTCCGACTAAGGATGTCACCCTGTTCTTTGAGGGAAAGTTCATTTCGCCGGTACATTCTATCTATTCGGCTAAGCGTGGCCGTTGTGCTCCCACAGGCCATGGGGTGCGGCCGGGATACACAGCCGGACCGGCCACGGCGCTCCATGATCCCTGCCTGGTCAATGGTGAAGCGACCCTGGATGATCTGACTGCAGGAGTCGACCGGGGCATCTATGTCACTGAGCTGGAGGGACTGCATGCCGGGTTTGATCCCATAACCGGCAGCTTTTCCCTGTCTGCACGGGGGTTTTCCATAGAACGCGGCGAGATTGCCGCGCCGTTGAAGCAGTTCACCGTAGCGGGAAACTGCTTCGAGCTCATACAGCGGATTACCGCTAAGGCGAATGACCGCCGGGACGACCGCTTCACCAGCTTTTCAAGCCCGTCTATCCTGGTGTCGTCGGTATCAGTTTCCGGTTAGCCCTTCTTGGTGATGAAGGTGAAGTTCTGTCCTTCCAGGGCCACCATGGTCTTCGGCGGGACATCCTCCTTCAGCCAGACATTGCTTCCCACTACGCTGGAATGTCCCACGGTGATATGACCAAGCACAGTTGCATGGGCATATATGATGACGTTGTCCCCGATGGTCGGATGACGCTGCAGCCCTCTGATGATTCGTCCGCAGGAGTCCTTGGGGAAGCTCACTGCTCCCAAAGTGACCCCCTGGTAGAGCTTGACATGTTTGCCGATCACGGCGGTCTCTCCAATGACCACCCCGGTTCCATGGTCAATAAAGAACCCCTCGCCAATTTCTGCTCCCGGATGGATATCGATCCCCGTCTCAGCATGGGCAATCTCGCTCATCATCCGCGGAACCAGAGGGACCTGGTGGGTGTAGAGCACATGGGCAATCCGGTGGACCGCGAGGGCCCGCAGACCGGGATAGCACACCACAATTTCATCGGGAGATCCCGCCGCAGGGTCTCCTTCGAAGGCGGCCTCTACATCCTTCTTGAGTACCTCCCTGATATCAGGCAGGGACACAAAGAGCGCCTCAGCAGCGCGTTGGGCCTTTCCTTCACAGCTGGAGCGGGTGCATTCAGGGACGATGCAGGTGTGACGGTAAGCCTTGACCATCTGGGCGATGAGCACGCGCTGCGCCTTGGTCATGAGATCGCCTACAACATAGACCATGTTCTCGCTGGTGATATTTCTTTTGCCTGAGAACCCGGGAAACAGGATCTCAAGGAGATATGCGAGGGCTTCCTCAATAATCCGCCTTTCCGGAACCCGACGCTGGTTGATAAAACAGGTGCCGCTGTCGCGCTCATAGCTGGATATCATCTTCTGGATGTAAAAACTTGTTTTTCCCGGTATGTCTTTCAGTTCCATGGAGCGTTCCTCCTTGATAGGGATAGCAGTGTCATTGCCGCTTCCCGTGTATTTTAAGATCTGCCATCTTTTTGAACATCTTCTCAATGCGCTCCGATTCACGCTGGCTGAGTCCTGACCGTGCGAATATGTCACGGTAGAACCTGGCTACCTCCGTACGTTCATCAAGCTTGAACAAGCCGATGCGATCCCATGAATCCATAATGGTTTCGGTTACCTCTGTCAGACGTTCAGGCTCTATCGGCTGAAATCCTCCGATGGAGCTCAGCTCTCTGCGGAGCACATAGGTGATGACCTGAACTGCCTGGGCGAGGTTGAGGCTGGGAAACAGATCGCTCGCGGGAATCCGTACTGCTGCATGGCAGAGCTGGAGCTCCCGGTCTGTCAGCCCGTCAGCTTCCCTGCCGAAGACAACTGATATAGTCCCTTCCCCGAGGGTGCTGATATGTTCAGCAAGCTGCTCCGGAAGATAGGAGAAGTACTTCCTGAACTTGCCCCGCCTCCTGGTGGCCCCGACGCTGAAGATGCTCTCTCCAAGTGCTTCCTCCAGGGTATGCGCACGGCGGTGCGAGGTGTAGAGGTCGTACGCATGGACAGCCAGGGTCCTGATGCGGTCTTCATCATATTTCTGTTTGCCGGTGATGCAGAGCTTGGTAAACCCCATCGACTTCATGGCACGGCACACTGAACCGATATTGCCCGCTTCCTGTGGCTCGGTGAGCACAATCTGGATGCGCTGCAGCTGATTGTTGCGTTTTAAAGTCATGAGGTGAGTATATAAGTTATTGCCAGTTTTTCAAAGGTACTTTATAGTAGAGGTGCATATGGAAGAAAGTGACAGGCTGGAAAAAACAGAACGGACAAAAAAGATTGCCATTGGGATTGGATTGTTTGTGCTCATTTCGTTTATGCTCAAGGTGGCTAGCAGCATCACGCTCCCGCTGGGCATAGCAATATTCATGTTCCTAATATTAAATCCCATGGTCAATAAGATGGAGCAGAACCGCGTTCCCAGGTGGCTGGCTATCATTCTGGTTATTCTGGTGCTCATCTGCATATTTATCCTTGTCTTCCTATTTCTCTCCATAGCTGTAAATTCGCTGATCAACCGGATTCCCAAGTACTTTACGCGATTTGAGGATCTCCTGGGCAGCTTTACCGACAATCTCGGGCCTGTACTGGGGCTTACCCCGGAGGCGGGGCTCTCCGAACTGTTTGACTGGAAGCCCATGCTCATCAATACCATCACTGCTGCATCAGGGTCAGTGGTCTCCATCGTCTCAAACTCCCTGCTCATATTCATTTTCGTCCTCTTCCTGATGCTGGAACGGCAGTCACTGATACCTAAATTCAAAGTAGCCCTGCCGAGCAGGGGAGGAATGCGCATCGCCATCATGTTCGAACGCATCAACCGTCAGGTGTCCCGGTATCTGGTGGTCAAGTTCGTCATCAGCTCCATTACTGGATTCCTGTTCTACCTGGCTTCGTTGTCTGTCGGACTTGATTTCGCGATCATCTGGGGCGTGCTTGCCTTCTTCTTCAACTTCATACCGAACATAGGATCGCTTGTTATAACACTGCTGACCATTCTCATGTCGGTGATCCAGTTTTTCCCGGACTATACGCGTATTCTCTATGTAGCCATCATCATGAACCTGATTCAGGTGGTGATGGGAAACATCCTGGACCCGAGATTCCAGGGAAACCAGCTCAACCTCAGCCCGTTTGTCATACTGGTCTCTTTAGTCTACTGGGGATTCATTTGGGGAATCATGGGCATGTTCCTGGCGGTCCCCATCATGGCGGTTGTCCAGATTATCTGCTCAAATATCAAGGATCTGCGTCCTATCGCAATCATCATCAGCAGCGGGAAACGCTACCGTGCGCAGATACGGGAAGAGGACCGTCGTCGCAAGGAGCGCTACCAGCGGATGCGCGAAGAACGGCGCAGCGTGCGCAGGAACAACAGAACCAATCATCACTGATATGCTCTTTTCATGTGAGCCTATCTTGACATATACTGTCATGCATCACTGAAAACCACGATAGGAACAGATACCATGGACAGGAAGAGAATACTGACTGGGGACCGGCCTACGGGAAAGCTCCACCTGGGGCATTATGTCGGTTCCCTCAAGAACCGGTTGCGTCTGCAACGGGAGTACGAGTGCTTTTTCATCATAGCTGATCTGCATACCATGACGACCCGCCCTGACAAGCCCAGCATCCAGGAGATCACATCCAATTCCCGGGAGCTTGTGCTGGACTACATCGCCTGCGGCATTGATCCCGGACAGTGTCCCATATACCTTCAGTCAGCGGTCCATGAGGTGTATGAAATGAACCTCTTTTTTGAGATGCTGGTTACCGTTCCCAGACTGCAGCGCATCCCGAGCCTGAAGGATATGGCACGTTCTGCTGATCTGCAGGAGATGCCCTTCGGTCTGCTGGGGTATCCCATACTCCAGGCAGCGGACATTCTCATGCCGAGGGCGCACCTGGTGCCCGTAGGAAAGGACAATGAGTCACATGTAGAGCTTACACGTGAAATAGCCAGGAGATTCAATTATCTTTACGGTGAGGTGTTCCCTGTGCCTGATGTCATGGTGGGGGATGTGGGATCTCTGGTGGGTACCGACGGCAACACAAAGATGTCCAAGTCCCTGAATAACGCGATCTACCTCTCCGACAGCGCAAAGGATGTGGAGAAAAAGGTGTATTCCATGTACACCGATCCGAAACGGACCCGATCGGACATCCCGGGAACCGTAGAGGGCAACCCGGTGTTTATCTATCATGACGCCTTCAATCCGGACCGATCGGAGGTGGAAGACCTCAAGGAGCGCTACCGTACGGGCAAGGTAGGGGATGTGGAGGTGAAGCAGAAACTTGCCCGTGCCCTGAACATGTTTCTTGATCCCATCAGGGACCGCAGACAGGAAATTGCCGAGCAGTACGGACGGGTCGATGAGGTGCTCTACGAAGGGACCATGCGGGCCAGGCAGGAAGCGAAGGAGACCCTCTCGCTCATGAAGCGGGCCATGGGGGTATCGGGCATCTGGAACTCCATCAGCAGGAAGGCTGAGAAGGCCCAGAAGAAGCGGGAGGCCCATGGAGGTGCTTGAGCCCCTCTCCGGAGACGGTACCCTGGATTCACATACGATCTCACTGTTCAGAAGCTTCATATGGGAGTACTTTAGAGACCATGGAAGAAGCTTCCCCTGGCGGGACACCCGCGATCCGTACCGTATCCTTGTATCGGAGATGATGCTCCAGCAGACTCAGACTGAGCGGGTGCTCCCCAAATACCTGCAGTTCACCGATGTGTATCCCGATATTCCCTGCCTTGCTGCAGCGCAGTTCCGTGATGTCTACCCCCTGTGGCAGGGACTGGGCTACAACCGCAGATGCCTGGCGCTCATCACCATAGCAGGACGATGCATGGATGCATATGGCGGAAAAATCCCAAACTGCAGTCAGGCGCTGCTCAGTTTTCCCTCCGTGGGTCCGGCCACCGCGGCTGCGCTCAAGGCGTTTGCCTGGGGAGAGCCTTCGCTCTATCTTGAGACAAACATCAGGCGGGTGCTGCTCCATGTGTGGTTTCACCGTGAAACGGACGTGTCCGACCGCAGGCTCATGGATGCTCTGGCACAGGTTATGGACAGGGATGATCCCAGGAGATGGTACTACGCCATGATGGACTACGGGGTGCATCTAAGAAAAGCGATCCCGAACCCCAATACCAGGAGCAGGCACTATGTACGGCAGAAGCCCTTCAGAGATTCCGACAGGGAAATACGTGGAATGATTCTCCGGGAGCTGTCAGGATCAGGATCTGCAACCCTCCAGGAACTTGCCGGGCGAATCAATATACCCCTCAGAAGGATAGAGTATACGGTAGGGTCCCTGTCCCATGACGGTCTGGTGGCCTGCGAAAATCCCCAGGATAATCCCCCTCGCTTTCGCCTTGCATAATGTGAATGGTATACTAATTTAGTAATATATATTATGTTTTCCTGACAATATATTGATATTTTTTTGCTGAATTCCCTTCCTAGAACTTGATTTTTTTTT
>SKXS01000215.1 GCA_007128345.1 Spirochaetia bacterium | reverse complement strand
CTCCAGGGCGCGCGCCATAGCTGACTACGGCGCCGCTATGGTCGTGATGCTCTTTGATGAAAGAGGACAGGCTGATACCTACAGCCGTAAAATTGAAATAGCCCGGCGGTCCTACGATTTGCTCGTCAATGCGGACATTGCTCCCCGTGACATCATATTTGATCCGAATATCCTGGCAATCGGCACCGGCATTGCTGAACATGACGCATTTGCCAGAGATTATCTGCAGGCTGTTTCCTGGATTAAGCAGAACTTGCCGGGGGTTTCAGTCATCGGCGGTATCAGCAACCTGTCATTTGCCTTCCGCGGCAATCAGCAGATACGGGATATCATGCATGCCGTGTTCCTGCACCACGCAGTCCAGGCTGGACTCGATTTCTGCATCATCAACCCGTCCATGAACCTGCTCTACCATGATATCCCTCAGGATGTGCGAACGGTGACAGAGGATGCTATGCTCCTGAAGTATGACGATGCACCAGAACAGCTTTTTGTATTAGCGCAGAAAACCGCCGCGCAGGCTCGTGGGCAATCATCTGCAGGCGATCAGGAAACAGATGCCTGGCGAAGCCTGCCGGTAGGAAAGCGGCTGGCTTACAGTGTTATCAACGGTGTGTCCCGTTATTTGAAAGCAGACTTGGAAGTGGCGATGCAGGAGTACAATTCTGCTGTCTCAATCATCGAAGGTCCGCTCATGGACGGCATCAAGGAAGTTGGGAACCGGTTTGAACAGGGAGATTTATTCCTTCCCCAGGTAGTCAAAAGTTCCAGGATCATGAGAGAGGCCGCTGTGCTTCTGGAGCCTCATATGAGTGCGGATCAGGCTGAGAACAGGACAGGCACCTTGGGGTCTGTACTGCTTGCTACAGTGCATGGCGATGTGCATGATATAGGAAAGCATCTGGTATCACTGGTGCTCAAGTGCAATCGGTACCAAGTAATTGATCTCGGGGTTATGGTTACTGCGGCCAGGATAGTTCAGGCGGCAGAAAATCATCAGCCGGATGTAATTGGTCTCAGCGGACTGATAACTCCCTCGCTTGATGAGATGGTGCATACCGCACGGGAACTGGAAAGAAACGGTTTCAGCATACCGTTACTCATAGGAGGAGCTACAACTTCAGAGGAGTTTGTGAGAAAGCGGATTCAGCCGGTATACCATGGAACGGCGGCGTATGTACGTGACGCATCACGAAGCGTTCAGTCAGTTCTGCAAGTGATGTCAGATGCAGCAAAGCACGAAGCATCTGAACATGATAAGGAAGATCACGCTCATTTAGTACACATAGAACTGGCCAGGGCTAACAGGCCGAACAAGTACGTTGACCCCGTTGATGTGCCGGATGTGCAGGGAATAATCATACCTGAGGCGGTACCGCTCAAGGATATTGAGCAGTACATAAGTTGGAAAATGCTCCTGGCAGCCTGGAGGGTTCCTCTGGACAGCAGTGCAGGCCGGGAGACGCTCCAGGATGCGAAAGCATTGTTCAATGAGCTTGCAGACAATGAACAGTTCTTCCCAAGAGGGGTAGTCGGGCTTTTCCCTGTACGCAGGTATGAAGATGATGCGGTTGTCTACAGCCCCGAAAGCTTGAAAAATGAAGTAGAACGCGATACTGCAGTTCCTTTGGGTGTGCTCCATTTCCTCAGGAGGCAGGAAGCCGATAAAGAGCTCCAGTCCCTGGCTGATCTCCTTATACCTGCTATTATGGAGGATATGAACGCACGGGAGGATTATCTGGGTATATTTGCTGCAACAGCAGGAAGAGCCTGGCAGGAACGTACACAGAAACTGCGTGAGGAACAGGACGATTACCGAGCGCTCATGACCGCTATCCTGGCAGACCGGGTAGTTGAAGCGTACTCAGAATATCTGCATATGCGTGTGAGAAAGGAATGGTGGGGATACAGCAAAGATGAATCCCTGACCCCGGAGGAGATGCGTAAAGGCGTCTATCGGGGGATCCGCCCAGCCGTGGGATACCCCGCATGTCCTGACCATTCTGAGAAAAAGATGATATGTACAATTTTGGGAGTTCAGAAACACCTGGGAATAACCCTCACACCAACCCTTTCAATGGATCCTCCTGCATCATTGTGCGGATACTATTTTTCATCTCCTGAGGCATCGTACTTTTCCATCGGCACTATTGGAAGTGATCAGTTAGAGGATTACGCGAACCGAAAAGGCTGGACGCCTGAGAAGATACCTTCCTGGATCAGGTCAATTGCTGTGGATCAAGGTCAGCATATCAATGTAATCAACGGAGAAAAGGAGCCTACATGAAGGTTGTGGACATCCTTAAAACTGCAGAGAGGCCATTGTTTACATGTGAACTAGTACCGCCATTGAAAGGACGTACAATTGAGCAGGTATATGATACCATAGATGCTCTGCTCTGCTATGAGCCTGCATACATCAACTTCACCTATCATCGTGAAGAAATAGTGTATCGCGAACGGCCTGACGGACTCGTGGAACGATATGTTGTTCGCAGAAGACCGGGGACAGTTGCACTCTCAGCTGCTGTGCGCTACAAATATGGCATTGAAGTGGTTCCGCACCTGCTTTGCGGAGGATTTTCAGCTGAAGAGACAGAGGAAGCATTGATAGAGCTGAATTTCCTCGGTATCCATAATGTATTTGCGCTGCGCGGTGATCCCCCGAGGGGCGATAAACGGTTTGCTCCGCACCCGCACGGGTATGCCCATACAAATGAACTTGTCAAACAGATAGCAAACATGAATAAAGGTATCTACTTGGACCCTGATCTTAAAGAACCGTTCCCAACGAATTTCTGCATCGGTGTTGCCGGTTACCCTGAAAAGCACTGTGAAGCGCCGAACATGGAAGAAGATATCGTACAGCTCAAGCAGAAGGTTGATAACGGAGCAGACTACATCGTGACACAGATGTTTTTTATCAATCAGAAATTCTTTGATTTTGTGGATGCCTGCAGAACTGCTGGTATCCTGGTACCTATCATTCCTGGCATCAAGCCGATAACATTAATGAGCGATATTGACCTGCTTCCCCAGACCTTCAGTATTGATCTACCCAAGGAACTCGTTCAGGATGTCAAGGCATGCACAACAAAATCACAGGTTCGTGCAGTAGGAATTGACTATGCCGTTCAGCAGTCAAAGGAACTCATAGCCTACGGTGTTGCCGGTATTCACTATTACACCCTCGGCAAAGCGACCAGTACTGCCCGTATTGTAGAGCAGGTTTTCTAGTCTGGAGGATCAGGATATGCCAAAAAAACAAACCGTATCAACTAAGCGTATTTCACTTGTCTCACTCATGCATATAACCGTTGGGCTGCTGTTTCTCGTGCAAGGAATTCATGGATTGGCATCACTGAATACTCAACAGTCACCGATAGGACAGTCATTGTCCAAGGCATTCGGAGGAAATACCGTATATCTGGAACTGATTATGGCTCTCCTGCTTACCGGCTGCGGCGTGGTCATAACAGCATCGTATTTCATGAACATTGATGCTCGGATAAAGCAGCGTGCCTGGCTGGTGATCCTCACCATCTGGGTCATGCTCATGGTAGTTTTGGATATTATTCTGCCGAATTTTCATTCACGCTTTTTTGACTGGCTCGCCTGGGCTCAGCAGCTGCTTTTTCACTGCATCGTGCTGCTCTCAATCCTCATTGTCAGGAAGCAATGAAAACTTAATGCCGCCTGAAGAGAGGTCCTGAAGTTTGCTCTTGAGCAGTTCGGACTGTTCGCAAGGAACCCGTGCAGTTATGAGAATATTCGTTTCAAATGTTTCATGGATATCATCTGCGCCGTATGCACTGAGCAGCAGTGCTGTCTGTTCATACAGCGAGTACCCGACGGTAATCTGAATGTGCTCACGACTGATGTACTGTTCTGCAGGCAGGGCAGCTAACGCATTTCTGGCAGCATCTCCGTACGCCTTGACCAAGCCG
>SKXS01000051.1 GCA_007128345.1 Spirochaetia bacterium | reverse complement strand
CTTATTTCTTCATTCCTCTGGAAGATGCTCAGTTCTAAACATGATTGCTACCGGCCGAAGCTGAAGGATAACGAACTGCTTCCTAGAAGCGATGCAATTTTTGTATGCAATGAATCTATTGATACATACAGCTCCCTTACTTCAACTGCATCCCCTGCATCCGGAAAGTAAAGTTCCCCTGCACTGTACACATTTCCCGCCTCGTTGGCCATGTCGCCTTGGAATGTATATATATCGTCATTGGGCGAGGCACGGTCAGCACGCAGCGACACATAAGAAGAGGTAAATACATCGGAACTTCCCGGCACCAGGAGGAGCGTGCTTGTGATAAGGCTGTGCACCAGATTCCGATCACGTTCAGCGAGAGTTTCAGGGAGTATCAGGTGCCTGGAAATACCCATGAATAATTCAGGTGCTGCAGCCTCAAAGAGAGCAGCAGAGGCAGCCGGGCTGTAGCTGCCTTCTTCTGAGAAGAGGTGCTCAAGGTCCCTGAACATGCGGGCAAGCTGAGGCGCTGCCAGGTGTACCTGCTGCGCTTCTGCAGCTATGTAATGAAACTGCCTGAGCAGCGAAGGCAGCTGGCTGAAAGCAGATGATGCGATGAGATGAGGGGGAACGATACTGCTGAAGTCAACAACGAGCTGCTCAGCGGTGATATGAAATGAAGCACCTGAGTGCAAGGTATGATACGTGTACACGGAGTTTTTCAGTGTGACCACCCCCCGGGAGACAGAGAATACATCGAAGGCAGGGGAGGTGATTGAGAAGAGGTCCTTTCCCGGTATGTTGATAATGATTGACTCGGCAGTGAGGCTTGATACAGTTCCTGATGAACCGTGGGGGAACGTGAGATGCACCTGCTCAATTTCAGCTTGGCTTGACAGCAGGTTGAAGAGGAGGGCGTCAAAGGTAATTGTATCCCCGTACGTATCCTGGAGGCTGGTCTTCAGCATCTGTGTCGCCCGCGATGAGAAATAGGTTCTCACCAGCAGCTGTGCTCCTGCAAGTAACAGTGCAGCGATGAGCACTGCCGCGCCGATACCCTTGCCTGTCTTCATCCTGATTCCATACTACTATACGTTTTTGCTCCTGTCATCATGAGAACAACCCCATGCTGCGTGTCCCCTGAAACTAGGGAATGGACCTGGTATGCCGCAGGTGTTAGGGTATACCACAATACAGACAGGGAGGGATCATGAAGCTGAAGGCTGTGATCTGGTTAACGGCATTTCTTGCTGCAGGAATCCTGCTTCTGCACGGCAGTGACGGAGAAGCCGGAAACGGGAAGCTCAGCTTCGGCATCGCTGCGGCATCACACGACCTCGACGGTTTCTGGGTGAACCAGTACCAGGCTGGTATCCTGCCGATGATACGCATCAACCAGGATTTGGTCTGCTCGGTTGCGATCATGGGCACGAAAGTAGCCGACAGAGATCTCTGGCTGCTTGATGCCGGTGCACGTATTTCCTGGTATCCTGTGGAACAGCGATTCTGGATCGGCATGTCGGTGCTGCAGAACCTTACCCTTCATGGTGAGGATATCCCGGAGGAGACTCACTTCTTCATGCAGGAACTCTCCATGGGGTACACCTTCATGCTGGGAGATCATTTTTTTATTGATACCTATGCGGTCATGCGTGACCCCTTTGATCGTCATGAGGATGCCATGGTTTCGCTTGTGGACTGGTTTCCTTCCTTCACCCGGTTTGAGCTGGGCATTAAAATTGGCGGGTATTTCCTGAATGTATTGCTGTGAACCCCGCCTATGCGGGGGGGATACAGGAACTCGCTGTTTGTTGTATTTCCGTTCTGCGGCGGGTAGACTTACTATCCAAAAAAGGAGTTGTACGATGAGCATCAAGCTGTTTGTGGCTGAACCGGCCACCTTGCTGAGGCAGACGTTGATTAAGCAGTTCCAGTCTGACCGGGACTTTGAGGTGGTAGGCTCAGCACGGGACGGGCTCCACCTCTTGATACAGATGCAGCGCCAGCGCACCAGCGCTGATATTATTACGATGGAGCTCTCCATGCCGGGGATGGGGGGTGCTGAAACGACGAGGAAGCTCAAGGAACTATATCCGGTTCCCCACGTAGTCTGTCTGTCGGGCATAGTAAATTCGCGTGTAATCAGGGAGATGATGGAAGCTGGGGCGAGCGGTTACCTGTCGAAGAACCTGGTGTACGAAGAGGTGAAGCATGGACTGAAGCAGGTCATGGAAGGCAAGGTGTTCATTGGGAACCATGTGCCCTGCCGGCTTGGCTATGCTGCCCCGGAAGTTGACGAGCAGCAGATATACAGCAGCCTGACTCCCAGGCAGAAGGAGATTATTAAGGTGCTCAGCAGGGGGTGCACCGCTTCGGAGATGTCGAAGCTGCTCGGTATCACCGTACTCACCGCCGATACCCATCGGAAGCATATTTTCAGAAAGACCAGGACAAAGAACATAGCGGAGCTTACAAAGTTTGCTATCCGTCACGGCATTGCTTCTTTGCAGGGGTGAAAAAGTCAGGGAAATATACTACCATACGCATAAAGAGGAGATGTGCGTATGACAGACGACAGCGGTAGGAAAAAGCTTGACTGGGTTCGTGCCCATATGCCGATTCTGCAGAAAATTGAGGATGATGTATCTGTTCGCAGACCATTTGCTGGAATAAAGGCAGCTGTCTGCATTCACCTGGAAGCTAAGACAGGCAGGCTGTGTGAAGTGCTCGCAGCGGGGGGAGCTGAGGTATATCTTGCAGGGAGTAATCCGCTGTCCACCCAGGATGATGTGGCGGCTGAACTGAAGCATCGGGGCATACATGTATTTGCCCGGCACGGGTGTACACCGGAGGAGTATGATGGGTACATCGCGTCCCTCATCGAGGCAAAACCTGATATCATCCTGGACGACGGCGGTGATACAGTAGAGATGCTCCTGGCCAGATATCCCGAGCAGGCTGAGCATGTACTTGGGGGGTGTGAAGAGACGACGACTGGGGTATCAAGACTCGTCACCAAGGCTGCTCGGGGAGAACTGCCCTTTCCCATGATCTCAGTGAACGACGCGCTGTGCAAGTGCCTCTTTGACAACCGTTACGGCACCGGACAGTCCGTATGGACAGGCATCATGCAGACCACGAACCTGACTGTTGCAGGAAAGACGGTGGTTGTGGCCGGATACGGTTGGTGCGGGAAGGGAGTTGCCAATCGGGCAAAAGGGCTGGGCGCTTCAGTAATCGTCACAGAGATTGATCCAGTGAAGGCCCTTGAGGCGTACATGGACGGATTTAGGGTTATGCCCATGCGTAATGCGCTTCCTCTGGGCGATGTCTTCATCACCGTGACTGGATGTACCCATGTCATAGATTCAAAAGATGTCGGTCTCATCAAGGACGGGGCAATTTTGTGCAATGCCGGCCACTTTGACGTGGAGGTGGATGTCAAGGGATTCAGGAAACTGTCAACCGCCTCCCGTGAGGTAAGAAAAAACATTATGGAGTACTCGTTCGGCGATAAGAGGCTCTATATCATCGCGGAGGGCAGGCTGGTCAACCTTGCGTCAGGGGACGGTCATCCCGCTGAAATTATGGACATGTCCTTCGGCCTTCAAGCGCTTTCCGCTGAATACCTGATTGCACACAGGCTGTCTCCGGGGGTGCATCCGGTCCCTGAGGAGATCAACGCGCAGGTTGCCGACCTGAAGCTTGGGTCATTGGGAGCGTCAATCGATGTCCTGACACCTGAGCAGAAGGCCTACCTGGACAGCTAGGAGGATGGTAATGGATGAGCAGGACCTGACTCTGTACCGGCGTCAACTCCATGATGATCTCGCCGACGGCTGGCAGCGTTGGCCTCGGCCTGGCAATCCCGGCCAACGCCGTCCACCGGATCGTGGGCCAGATCCTCGAGAAGGGACACGTCAACCGCGGCTGGATCGATATCCAGGGTGTCGCCCTCGACCCCCGCATCGCCAGCGCCGCCAATCTCG
>SKXS01000278.1 GCA_007128345.1 Spirochaetia bacterium | reverse complement strand
TGGGATGATTTATTGTGTATACTCATGAATTAAAAATAAAGAAGGTACGCGATATGCAGAAAAACCAGAAAGCCAGCATGAAGGGGTATTATAAAATCACATTTCTTATCGGACTTGGGTTTTTTACCATGGGACTCATGGATCCGCTTTATGATACCTACGTCCCCATATTCCTCAACCGCTACGTTGCATCAAAAGGGCTCATTGGTCTCATTATGACCCTGGACAATATATTTGCGATTTTACTTATACCCATAGTTGCAGCTTTATCTGACCGGACACGCACCCCAATCGGCCGGAGAATGCCGTACATTATTACTACGCTTCCCCTGACTGCCATCTGCTTTGCCCTGATCCCGTTCACGGCACTGAGAGCATTAGCTCCCCTTATTATTGTGATATTCTTTCTCAATCTCTTCAAGCAAGCAGCAAGAGGTCCTGTTGTAGCCCTGATGCCTGATATCATACCAGGCGAACTGAGATCAGAAGCAAACGGCGTTATTAATACCATGGGCGGAATAGCATCCATAGTAGGCACAATAGGATTAGCCCAGCTCATGAACATTTATATTAACCTACCTAACCGCGGCGCAACCAACCAAATTTTGGCTTTCCCGATTGCAGGAATCCTTGTATTCATTGCAGCACTGATGCTTTTTTTCTTCATTAAGGAACGACCGGAATCTTTTCAGGAGCATGACAAACGAGTATCGGTTCGGAGTTCACTCAAGCTGATCTTCTCGGAAAAAGATAAGAGCGCGCTCCTCATTCTCTGTTCTCTGCTCTGCTGGTTTATCGCCTATCAAGGAGTACTGCCTTTTATCGGGCTGTACTCTGTAAACTACCTGCAGACCACACCTGGAACCGCTGCTCTTGCTGCTGGTATGGTCGGCATCGCCTATGCAGCATTTGCCATTCCATCAGGCATTATAGCTCATAAACGCGGTAGAAAGGTCACCATCAGGTTCGCACTGGTAGCCCTTACCATCATCCTCCTGCTTGTGTACTTCCATCTGCCTGTAGTTTCCATGTTTGGTCTATCCGTACTCATGACTCAAATAACATTCTGGGCATTGATGTTCATGTTCGGAACCTTTTGGGTTGCCGTGATTACTAACTCATTCCCTATGCTTTGGCAAATGGCATCCTTTCATGACATGGGAATCTATACCGGCCTCTATTACTTCTTTTCACAGCTTGCGGCTATTGTGGCACCTCCCATAACCGGCGGATTCATTGATATTTTTGGTTTCAGGTCAATCTTTCTATTTGCGGCTTTCTTTATGTTTCTGGCATTCCTCATCATGGGTTTTGTCACCAAGGGGGAGCCTAAGGATCTGCATGCGGCATGACGTACCGGATTCATCAACCAGTGAGGAGATTTCTCTTTTCTCACATCCGGAGGAAGCGATATTGGTAGAACGGCCGAATCGCTTCCTGATGATTGTAAGAGATTCTAACGGCTGCACTCTCAAGGCGCACTGCCCTAATCCTGGAAAGCTAACAGAATTCATCGTTCCAGGTCAGGCTTTGCTCATAGAGCGGCATGAAAATCCTGACAGGACAACCCAATGTACTGCCGTAGCAGTACGGTATAAGGGTAAGACAATTCCTCTTTACTCAGCAAAAGCTAATTTGGCCGCAAAGGAACTCATTCTTCCCAGGCTCTATCCGGGAACGTACATTATACCTGAATGGACCAGCGGTAGTTCCCGATTTGACTTTCTTCTCAAGGGTGATCCGGACCGAATTATTGAGGTTAAATCATGCTCCCTCGTAGAACATGGGCTCGGTATGTTCCCAGATACTCCCACTGACCGGGGGTCCCGTCATCTTCAGGAAATGATCAGTCATGTGCATGCAGGATATCGTGCAGCCGTACTCTTTATTATTTCGCATCCTGATGCAGCCCAATTCATGCCAAACCCTCATACAGACCCTGAATTCTGCATACATCTTCATCGCGCATCAAACTATATGCCGATTTACGCAGTTTCCATGGCTACCGATCCCAAAGGATACAGCCGCATAATTGACACCTCTGTTCCTGTAGACACAGCATATCCCGCATCCCTGGCCAAAGAGAATTGCGGTGTATACCTGCTTATGATTCAGCTTGCAGAACCCTTGCGCCTGCCCATCTCATCCCTCGACAATGCAATACTTCGTCCTGGCTGGTACATGTATGTCGGTTCTGCGAAGAAACACCTGCACCAGCGAATAGCACGACATAAACGCGCGCATAAGCATGCTCACTGGCATATCGATTATCTCACCATGGCTGCTTCCTCCGCCCCTCAGGCATATCCCATCAGCACAAGAAAAGACTTGGAATGCGAGCTGGCAAAAGATGCAGCGCACATTGCTGATAAATCTATTGCCGGCTTCGGCTGCAGTGACTGCAGCTGCAGGAGCCATCTGTTCTTTTTTACTGAAAAACCAACTAACCGACAAGCTGTGGTGGACTTACTATTCTATTACAGGCATGTCAAGTTCAGAGAATCTGAATCAAGATAGGGAAACCCCGCTGGCAGCGGGGTTTCGTATCGTATAGCATTAAATCTCTTTAACTTACCAGTATTTTTCCATTCGTTTTCTCAACTTGAGCTGATACGCATCCCAATCGGTAATAGGATACTTCGCATGTCCTTCTTCACATGCAGCCTTTGCTACGGCAACTGCTTCCCATTCTATGACCCTGGGATCAAATGGCTTAGGCACTATGTAGTTTCTACCAAAAGAAAAATCCTCACCACCATATGCTTTCTTTATCGAATCCAGCACAGGCTCCTTGGCCAGATCAGCAAGAGCCTTGGCTGCAGCCATTTTCATTCCTTCAGATATCGCTGTTGATCTCACATCAAGGGCTCCCCGGAAAATAAACGGAAACCCCAAGACATTATTTATCTGGTTAGGATAGTCGCTGCGCCCAGTTGCCATAATCACATCACTGCGGGTCTCAAGTGCCAGCTCATAGGTAATTTCTGGGTTGGGATTGCTCATGGCAAATACGATCGGATTATCTGCCATTGAAGATAACATTTCTGGAGTGACACAGTCCGCAACGGAAAGGCCGATGAATACATCAGATCCTATCATCGCTTCAGCGAGGGTACGGGCGTCTGAATCTGTCGCAAACTCCTCTTTTTCCTTGGTTATGCCCTCTGTCCTTCCCTTATAAATAACCCCTTTACTGTCGCATAAGATAAGGTTTTCCTTTCTCACTCCTGCTTCCACAAACATCTTTGCACAGGAAATACCGGCAGAACCCGCCCCGTTAAACACCACTTTGATCTCTGCAAGGTCCTTCTCTGCAATTTCGCAGGCATTCAGCAGACCCGCAGTCGAGATGATCGCTGTACCATGCTGATCATCGTGAAAAATAGGAATATTACATTCCCGGATGAGCGTCTGCTCTATCTCGAAGCACTCCGGTGCCTTGATATCCTCAAGGTTCACTCCCCCGAATGTGGGTTCAAGCAATTTCACAATCTCAATAATCTTTGCCGGGTCCTTGGTGTCAATCTCGATGTCAAAGACATCGATGTCGGCAAATCGTTTAAAGAGCACGCCTTTTCCTTCCATCACAGGTTTGGATGCAAGCGCTCCTCTGTCACCCAATCCGAGAATTGCCGTCCCATTCGAAATGACGGCAACCAGGTTTCCCTTTGAGGTATACTTATATGCATTTTCAGGATCATCAGCAATTTCAAGTACAGGTTTTGCTACACCAGGGGTGTACGCAAGCGAGAGGTCCGCGGCAGTAATACACGGTTTTGTCGGTACTACCGACAGCTTTCCGGGAACTCCATCAAGGCAGTGGTACTCAAGGGCTTTTCTTTTCAATTCGTCCATACCGATAACTCCTTATTTTATCTAACTCTCAAAAGGAAATGAATAATCCAGTTTCAATTTATCCCTCACACTGATCATCATCTTCTGGAGTGAAACTGGAACGGGGCATCCATGCTCCTTGCGGTACTGCCAGGCAAGCCATTCCTTCTCCCCGGCTGTATAAATCCTTTCTGCATCAGGGGCTTTCTGAGAATTCCGTAAATCTCTGCAGATATTCCCCGCTATGAGCTTGAAGGTCGCCAGTCCCATGAATTTCTCAGGATCTATGGCTATGAAAAAATGCCCCAGAGGATACGGAATGGCCGTACCATCTTCATCAAATCCGTTGAGGTCCTTGAGGTAGCTGCCGTCCTGCAGCGCTGCGCATAGGATCTCAACTACAGCAGCATATCCGTATCCTTTATATCCTCCGTGCTCCTCACCTATTCCGCCTAGGGGGGTAAGAGCTGCTAAACCTTTTGTCAGGTCGTTGAGGACTTGCTTGGTATCTGTCCTGGTCTTTCCATCAACACCAATCACCCACCCAGGAGGGAGATCTTTACCTGCGCGTCCGTACACTTCAATTTTTCCGCGCTGGGTTACTGAAGTTGCACAATCCAAGACAAAGGGAAACTCCTCATCTGTTGGTATCCCAAACGTGAGCGGATTGGTGCCGAGCATGTTCTCTACTCCGAACGTCGGTGCAATAGATGGCCTTGCATTAGTCCCGGTTATCCCAATCATACCGGCATCAGTAGCCATGGTAACAAAATATCCGGCTATCCCGTAATGCGTGGAATTTCGGACAGCTATTACGCCGACTCCGTATTCACGAGCCTTTTCTATTGCCATCTCCATGGCCTTCTTCCCTACCACATGCCCGAGGCCGTTGTTACCGTCTAGCACTGCAGCAGCTTTTTCATCCTTCAGCACATCAATTTTCGTTACCGGATTCATAATTCCCATATCGAGGCGGTCCAGGTAGATGGGCTTCAGACGACCGATGCCGTGCGAATCTATTCCCCGCTTGTCCGACTCTATAAGGACATCGCAGATGATATCCGCATCCTCTTTCGGAATACCGTACCCTATAAGGGCATCCTTCATGAACTGTTCCAATGTCTCAAAATCCAGCCATATACAATCTTTGTACTGGTCAGCATAATTAGTCATACAATAGACCTCCTTACTGCTCTTATTTATTTTATTTGCAAACCCTCAAGGTTATGACCTAGTGCGAATCAGCAAGAATCAGCTTGATACCGGCTTTTTCCAACTCTATTTCGGTGAGAAATTCTTTAGCGGCGCTGTCTGTAACAAGGTGGGAGATTTTCTCGACAGAGACTGTCTTAAAATTCGATATGACACCCATCTTGTTGCTGTCGGCAACAACAAGCACATCACCAACGGTCTTCTCTATCATTACCCGGGTAATCTCAGCTTCCTGCATGATGGGTGTAGTGAGTCCATACTTCATACTGAACCCATCAACCCCTATGACTGCCTTGTTTGCATAAATCTGCTGAAGTGACTGAAGACCGAAGCTACCCGCGGTAGATTGGGATTGACAACGGAACTTGCCGCCCAGGATGATCATATCACAGGAAGCAGTATCGATCAGTTGAGCGGCAGCTATGTTGTTGGTAATTATAGTGATACGTTTATGGATTATCTGGCGGATTACCTCCAGGGTAGTGGTCCCGCTGTTAATGAGCACCATATCACCATCATGAATAAACCGAGCTGTTGCGGCAGCGATACGATGCTTCTGTTCTCTGAAACGCTGCTCTTTTTGTGCGAACATAGGTTCTTCAGGCATAGTCTGCCGAAGCACCGCGCCACCATGAGACCGCTCCAACACACCCTGCTCTTCCAGAAGGTCAAGATCCCGCCGAATAGTAAGTACTGATACCTGGAACTGCATACTCAAGTCATTAACCCGTACTACTCCTCGCTCGCGAATAAGTTCGGCTATGCGTTTCTGCCTGTCCGCAGGGATATGATTTGCCATACATTTCCTTATGATCGTTTATTTACTTTTTTGAACCTATTTGTACCATAAATTAGTTACGAGGTATTGTCAAGATGAGCATATGAACTTATTTGGTCTTTTCATTGAATTTCTCATCAGGTATACTTATAATTATGGAACTGTTTGACATCGTAATTATCGGCGCCGGTGTTATTGGAAATGCTGTTGCCCGTGAACTGTCGCGAAAAAACTATACTCTTGCAGTACTTGATAAAGAAGCTGACGCCGGCTTTGGCATCAGCAGCAGAAACAGCGGAGTCGTCCATTCAGGAATTCACTATACTCCAGGATCCAATAGGGCTATACTGAATATTGCCGGAAATGCAGCAATGGAATCTCTCTGCAGAGATCTGTCAGTTCCCTTCATCAGAACAGGCAAGCTTACCATAGCTGCCTCACAGGAAGAGCAAGCCGCCCTTCATGAGCTCAAAGAGCAGGGAGAGGCCAACGGGGTCCCTGGCATGGAGATGATGGATTCCGCTACCATGGACCAACTGCAGCCGGGTATTGCCGGTACAGAAGGACTCTACACGCCTTCCACGGGAATAGTTAATCCAATGGCACTGACCATAGCCCTTGCGGAACATGCCCATCTTCATGGAGTGAGTTATCGCTTCCTGCATAAGGTCATACGGATTACCCAGGTTCAAGACTCAAGGTTTCAAATTGAATCAGAAACACCCCAGGGAAGATCTGCTCTGGAAACCAGAATGATCATCAACTGCGCCGGCATGCATGCCGACACGATAGCCAAGTTATGTGGATACCACCAGCATACCATCTATCCATGCAGGGGAGAATATTATGTGCTTGACAAACGTCTCGACCAGTCTCTGAACCTTCTGATCTATCCTGTACCCGGCACCCACAGCAGCGGACTCGGGATTCACCTCACAAAAACAGTCGAAGGAAACATCCTTATTGGACCTAGTAACGAGTATATTGCCGATCGCATGGATTGCAGCACAACAAGCGAAATCATGGAGATGCTGAAATCAGAAGGGAAAACTCTGCTGCCCACCTTAGTCACCAGTGACTTCATCAGAAGTTTTTCAGGTCTGCGCCCTAAACTCACACCTCCGGATGTGGGAGGATTCGACGATTTTGTCATTAGATACCAGCCTGCATGTGATTCCGTAATACATGTGCTTGGAATTGAAAGCCCCGGACTGACTGCAGCACCGGCAATTGGAAAAAAGGTTGCTGAGATGGCCCACCATATCCTGCCTGTATCAGAGAAGCCATGGAGGCCTGACTTCCCAGATATTCCAGGAATCTATCGCAGACCATATCCAGCGTCCATGTACTCATTGGATGAACGAAAAGCGCTGGTTGATCAGGACCCAGATTTCGGCAGCATCATCTGCAGGTGCGAAGAAATCTCCCTGGCTGAAGTGCGATCAGCGCTGAAGCGAATGTTTGGCCCCCTCACCTATGCCGGTATTAAAAATCGATGCAGACCAATGTCTGGCAGATGCCAGGGCGGATTCTGCATGCCTCGCATTGCGCATATACTGAATGGAGAATGGGGGATACCCCATGAGAACCACATGCTTAAAGGACCAGATTCTGTGCTGTATACTGGATTACTGAGAGACGGGGAGTAACTGTATGGACAAGAACATGATCTGGGATACAGCAGTCATTGGAGCTGGACCCGCAGGACTTTCAGCTGCCCTTGCGGCAGAACACTCAGGTGCGCAAAAGGTGCTGCTTCTCGAACGGGACTCCTACCTTGGAGGAATACTCCCGCAATGCATACATAATGGGTTTGGACTCCACAGATTTAATGAGGAACTCACTGGATCCGAATACGCCCATCGTGATGCTGAACTTTTAGCAAACAGTTCGGTAACCCGTCTGCTCAGGACTTTTGTCACAGATATTGTCAATGAAGGGACGGAGGTAATTCTCCAGGTCGTACGGAAAGGTTCCATTGAACTGGTACGGGCACATTCCGTTGTACTAGCTATGGGATGCAGGGAAAGAACAGCAGGAGCCATTTCGCTTGCCGGGACCCGTCCCTCAGGGATCTTCACTGCCGGCACCGTACAGCGTTTTATGAACATGCAGAACATCTCTGTAGGCAACAGAGTGCTCATTGTCGGCTCCGGTGATATTGGTCTGATCATGGCAAGACGGCTAACGCTTGAAGGAGCCCAGGTTCTGGGTGTTACAGAAATTATGCCGTTTCCCGGAGGGCTCAACCGTAATATTCATCAGTGCCTTGAGGACTTCAATATTCCGCTCTACCTCTCTACCGGCGTGGCTCATGTGTATGGGAATCACAGGCTGGAAGGAGCTGTTATCGCCCCACTTGATGACAAAGGAAATCTCGATATAAAACATGCCCGGGATATTCACTGCGATACCATACTGCTCTCAGTTGGTTTGATACCGGAAAATGAACTTAGCAGGCGCATTGGAGTTGAGCTAGACCCCCGCACCCAGGGACCGTTAGTGAATGAAGCGTATATGACCTCCGTCCCCGGTGTATTTGCTTGCGGCAATGTGCTCCATGTGCATGATGTTGCGGATTTCGTTTCAGAAGAGGCACAGGCAGCCGGTGAGGCCGCCGCCAGATGGGCTGCCAAATCCCGTGAAACGGGAAGCTCAGTTCACGTCAAAGCAGGAGATGGAATCCGGTATGTCCTCCCTCAGCGGATTGATCATCAAGGACCGTGCACACTATCCTTTAGGGTCAGCAGTCCCATAGAATCATGCCGGACAACAGTGGGGCAGGAAGGAAAAACCCTTTGGAAACAAAACTACATTAAGCTCATGCCCTCGGAAATGATACGCATACCCTTGCACATCAAAAAAATGTCGCCTCTGGAGGTACGATGTGAGCCGAGATAAGCGAATGACCTGCATTCTCTGCCCGAGGGGATGCACAATTACCGCAACTATGGATGATGACGCACACGATGCAATAACCATTGATGGAGCGGGATGTGCTAAAGGAAACCTTTGGGCTGAGAAGGAAGTCTCTTGCCCCATGCGTACCCTATGTACCAGTATTCGTGTCACCGGCAGCTCAGTTCCACTGGTAAGTGTAAAAACTGATTGTGAAGTTCCGCTGGAAAGTATTCCTGAAATCATGAAGGAGATCAGAAGCTGCTGCATAGACGCGCCTGTCAGCCTCGGACAAGTGCTCATGCATAACCCGGCAGGTATACCCTGCAAGATCGTTGCTACCCGATCTACCGAATTAGTATTATGAACCTGCTTTGCTTGCAAGCTGCTTTAAATCCTGCATGTCATCACGGGAAAGTCCACTCCAGCTTAACGGCTGGAGTGTATTATTGTGATAGAGCGGTTCATCAGCCAAAGGGAATTTGCTTCTTCTGCAGCTCTCATCCCAAAGAGCTGTTCCAGGCACAGGGGTATATTCAGCTATTGAAACCCTCACCCCAGCCTCACCGGCATATCTCACAGACTGCTCAACTTCATCTTTCAGCTGTCCTGGAATCCCTGCGAGCACGTAGACCCTCAGCTGATTCAAAGAAAATCCTGATGCATGAGCAGCTGCAACTGCGCTGTGAAATGCTTCTTTAGTGCATTTTCTGTCATGCTGAGAATGGAACTGGTCAGAAGACGACTCAAAACCCATACGAAGCTCCTGGAATCCAGCCTGCTTCATTAATGCTGCAGTAGCACCATCAATATGTGTAATATGTACTCCATTAGGAGTATAGAAACGTATCGGCAGCTTTTCCTTGATGACTGCTTGTAAAAATGGCACAAGGATACGCTGTGTATCAACGAGCAGTGCATCATCGTAAAATGCAACATTCCTCACACCATGCAGATGGTGCAAATCTGCCAGCCAAGCTGCTGCGGCTTGCGGATTACCGGGCAAAAACTTGGGCGACAATACCCTTGAAGCACAGTAATCACAGTTGAGTGGACACCCTTCACTCAGGCGAAGTACGGCAGCATGCTTCCAGACAGAACTACATGTATGAGGAAATGTAGGCACAGGATGCACCGGCACTGGGAATCCTGCCCGATTAAGAACAGAAGAAAGTGTCTCCGCCGCATTACCCTGAACGATATGTACGTCAGCATCTAGTGATCCTAAATGCTCAGGCATGAGCGTTGCATAGATTCCCCCAATGAAAATTAATGCTCGTGGTAATACATCATGGATGATATCCAAGACTTCAGCCACTCCTGGATACCAATATGTCATTCCCGTTGTCACACATACGATATCTGCTTGTGATTGAGCTATCCGCCGCTTAATCACCTCCCGCAGTATTCCATATCTGTGGTACCTGCGCCTCAAACCATCACTGATCACCGGAAAAGGGACGGAGGTCATATGAAACTTTCCAGTGCCGTCAGGTTTCCTTTTGACTCGTCCTAGTGAACGGACAGTCGCAGGCTCGTTCCAATCCAGGCAGTCCAGCAGCGCAACATCATATCCGCTGTCAGCAAACCAGGCTCCTATACGGAGCAATCCATATGGCCTGAGAAATAGATCATAGAGCGCAAAATCATATACTGGCGGCTGTATCAATAGGACTTTTGGAGATGCATGCTTGTCCATTACCGGAAAGATATCATACTCTCTTGCACAGGAGAAGGTTTTTTGGTATGTTTATGCCTTAATGGCGCCGTACCCAAGTGGTAAGGGAGAGGTCTGCAAAACCTTTATGCACCGGTTCGAATCCGGTCGGCGCCTAGTTTATATGCAGTTTCTTTTAAAAGAATTGAATACAATTATTTAGAAGAATACACGCTTAAGTAGGTATAATACAGCCTTACATGTATACCCCTAGAGAATTTAGTTTTCTAGTACAGATGTTCTTTTTTACCTAATAACGGACTTCTACTCCTCTATCTATGAGTGATTGTATTTGTGTCATAGTATCAGAACCGTCCGCGATATCAAGAGAATTATTATGCATATCAATAACATCGCCAACTCCAAATCCTGTGTTATTAGCAAGCGGTGTTATATCTGATACATTGTTTTCACCAAAATAAAGCCATCTAAGGTTTGTGAGGTGCTCAAATGCAGTAATATCTGATACATCGTTAACCCAAAACTCAAGCCATTCTAGATTCGTAAGATGCTCCAGTACGCTGATATCCGATACGTTGTTACTGCCAAAAGTAAGCCCTTCTAGGTTCGTAAGATGCTCTAATACGCTGATGTCCGATACGTTAATACTGCTAAAAACAAGCCCTCTAAGGTCTGAGAGATGCTCCAATACGCTGATATCCGATATGTTGTTTTCGGCAATATCAAGGTAGAAAAGATTATTCAATTGTTCCAAAGAACTAATATCGGTCACGTTATTATTCCAAAGATGAAGCTCTTCTAGATCATGCAAGGAACTCAAAGCTTCAATAGACGAAATCTTATTATTTCCCATATTAAGAATTTTAAGATGCTCTAATCCTTTCAAAGCATCAATGTTTTCAACCTTATTATCCCAGAAGTAAAGATCTTCGAGATTCTCAAGATTTGCTAATGAACGTATGTCAGATACCTTATTCATACTAAAATTTAAATATATAAGGTTTGTCAGATTACCAATATAACTGATATCAGATATGTCATTTACCTCGATTCCTAGCCACAATAAACCTATCAAAGATCCTACCGGATGAATATGAGTGACATCATTGTCACCAATCCAAAGCCCTTCTAAATGTATCAAATGCTCTATCGGAGTAATATCACTAACCTGATTTCCCTCTAAATTCAATAACCGCAAGTTTGTTAATTCTCGTAAAGGAGTGATATCACTAATAGAGTTATATTTGTCAGGAACACCATCTTCCCATTTGTATCCTAAAAAGAGCTCTTGCAAAGCATGGAGATATTCAATCCCCTCTAAAGATTCTATTCCCACTCCACTAGCGTCCAAAAACTAATATCAGCAACATCAGCTTCTGTTAATTCACCAGTAGGTTTGTTTATCTCCTCTCGTATAGCTTGTTCAAGATTTGAATCCTTTATGATTCCTGCAGGTTCATCCGTATCAACTGCATCAGAAAACGAAACACACCCAGCGAAGCTGATTATAATAAAAACAACAAGTCCTAACCAAATAGTTCTTTTTTTGCCCATCATCCCCAACCTTCTTTCCCATATTACGCCCGACATATTGGTTAAGCAATATAATTACTGATAGATTCTAAAAAAAAGTTTGGATACATGTATTATAATATTGATGGCTCTGATCGGATTGATTACTCGCCCCAATCGAAACAGTTGTCCGATTAACTCCTCAATATCCACTTACCAATGTTTACTGACTGTACTTCAGCATTTCTCTTATGCTTCTTCCGGCTCGATGGATCACTTCATCTGAGAGCATAATCTCGCCTGTCATATGTTTCAATGAAGCCAGTACTTTTTCAAGGGTAATCTTCTTCATATTCGGACAAACCGCATATTCTGTTACATGATAGAATGTTTTTCCCGGATTATCTTTGCGTAAACGATACAGCAGCTCACGTTCTGTTCCTATGATAAATGCCATACCATCAGACTGTGCGACATATTCCAGCATCTGCCCAGTCGAGAGCGCCTTATCAGCCAGTTCTATCACTCTAAAGTAGCATTCAGGATGCACCAAAACCTCAGCATTTGGGAATGCTTCTTTCATGTCATGTATGTGTTCTGGGAGTATCTTTATATGCGTCGGGCAGTACCCAGGCCACAAGATAATTTCATGCTTGACTTGCGAGGATACATAATTACCCAAGTGTTTATCCGGGACAAAGATGATTTTATCATCTTCATCAAAAGCCTGCCGTATAATGTGTACCGCGTTGGATGATGTACAGCAGAGATCAGACATGGCCTTTATCTCTGCCGAAGAGTTCACATAGCAGACAGTCTTTGCATGTGGATTTCCGTCCTGAAGCGCTTGCAATTGTGAAGGCTTAATCATGTTTGCCATGGGGCATCCTGCCTTCATATCAGGAAGCAGCACTTTCTTTTCAGGAGAAAGTATCTTGGCTGTTTCTGCCATGAAATGCACACCGCAGAACACAATGACATCAGCTGATGTTGCTGCAGCCATCTTGCTTAATCCCAGAGAATCACCAGTATAGTCAGCAATATCCTGCACTTCTGGCCTTTGATAGTTATGAGCAAGAATTACTGCATTGCGTTTTTCCCTGAGTTCCTTGATATGGTCAATAATACTTAGTTGCTCATATGCCATAACTCCTATATCTGCATACAATGATAATCTATTCAAGATCTCACATGCATTTAGAAAGGTTGCATTACTCTTGGTGACTTCTTCACAAATAATTAGCTGCCAGAAAATTCTTGCTTTTCCTGATAGATAACGGGTAAAGATGGCCTGGTCCACCAGATGATGAGTATATTCATCTTATAATTTGGAATGTGTGAGCGGCAAAGCTGACCGGATCATTTTGATACCAGACACTTGTTTTACGGCATATGCTTTAGAAGTAGTCATCTATACATTTTAGCCCAGACATTAATTATGAGCAAACAGCTATATTGTATACATATATTATTTACATATCAATAATTGTTCCAGATTTCTCTGCTTTATCAAGAAGCTCCAGTGCTGTCATTATGCACCGGCGCTGCATATGTTTATCGCCGGGTGCTCCCAAAGGTCTTCCCATTAGATGTGGAGTAATTACCACACGAGGAAGCATCATGGAGGCAAGCTGATCCCGAAAACTTCGTACGGCGATTATGACAGTTGATATACCAGCTTCTTCAAAAATTCGCGCTACGTGTCCGACCGACACATGGCAGACGGGTCAGACAGGCACCAGAAGTACGGACTCTACCTGCTGTTTTTTCAGCATATCTGCCCATGCTGGGCCTGCATGTTTGTTCAGCCTTATTTGTGAAGCGGCACCAACAAATGAATATGCTTCCGGAGCAAGATCACCAATGATCCCTTCAGTATGCAATTCCATGAGATGCCGGAGGGGAAAAACAATATTCTCATCAGCTTGAGCACCGCGAATATCATAGCCTCCATGTCTTACCCTCAGTGTTTCGTAGGGAGTGTCGATCGGAATATGGGAAAGCTGTGGTTCCTCTTTAAGAAATTCACCGATTCTTTCAATTGCCTGCTCTTGCGTCATATGCTTAATACCAAAAGGCTCTGGATCATAGCCGTTGACAAAGTGTCCGCTGGATGTCAAGAGAGCCATACGACTTACATTCCTCACCCTTTGCGTTGAATTTTCAAGGTATTTTTTGTTTGGTGGATGTTTTT